>CAJJOO010000042.1 GCA_905193395.1 uncultured Porphyromonadaceae bacterium | reverse complement strand
ACATGGCCTTGGCAACCTGGTATCCCATGTCGACGTCGTTTGGCGAATGGTGGGCCACCCAGCCGTCATAGTCCCAGACATTGATGTCGTCGGGCACCTTGCCCTTGAAATGCACCACACTGCCCGGAAAAACCACCAGGAAACTATTGGGACGCATGATGTAGGTCTCCTGGTTCAGTTCAACGGGGAATTCCGAGCCTCCGCGCATCAGCAGCAGCAACGTACCGTTGAGTTTCAGCGGATGCTCCTGTATTTCGAGGTCGGCGGCACTGCCGTCGCACAGTTTGCAGTACAGATACGAGTCCTCGACCTCGCTGAACCCCTTCGAGTGGTTGCGAAGTTTCTCGGCCTCGGAATATTCGATTACTCTTTCCATATTAATCTTGAAGAATTACGCCGCAAAGATACGAAAATTCGCAGCAAAACACACCAATTTCTCTCCCAAAAGAACACAAAACCGCATATTATTCCACTAATTTGCCAAAAAGTGAAAAAAATCGGCAGGGCGTCAGAGTCCGGGAGCCAGGCAGGCGTCGAGGGCGTCCTCGATGGCCTTGCGGTCCATCTTACGGCCAATGAACACCAGTTTCACCATGCGGTCGCCGTAGACGGGGTCCCAGTCGCGCATGATGGTTGGGTCGGCGGCCTTCATCTGTTCCAGTTCGTCGGCCGGAGCGGTGGCATACCACTGTCCTGCCTCCGTGAGTTTCTTCTGGGTTCCGGCCTGTTCAAACAGGTAAGACATCGCGGGATTCTGGTCGAAATATATCACACCCTTGGTGCGCACCACGCTTGCGGGCCAGTTCTTGCCCACAAACCAGTCGAATTTGTTCAGGTCCATCGGGGCGCGGCGATAGTAGACAAAGGTTCCGATGCCGTATTCCTCGGCCTCGCCCTCCTCGTGGTCATGGTCGTGATGATGGTGATGGTGGTGGGCCTCGTGCTCATGTTCATGGTCGTGCTCTTCATGCTCATGGTCTTGGTCCCCGTGGTCATGGTCTTCGTCGTGGTGGTGGTGATGGTGTGCGTGGGCCTCGGCTTCCTGCTCGGCCGTCACCGGGCGTTCGATTCCCTGTACCCACGCGGCCGAGGTGGCCACGGCATTGAAATCGAACATCGACGTGTTGAGGATGGCGTCGAGGTCGATGCGGCAGTAATCGCACTCTATGATGCGTGCGCGGGGCTGTAGGGCCTTCACTATGCGGCGGATGTGCTCGGCCTGGTCGGGAGTGACCTCGGAAATCTTATTGAGCAGCACGATGTTGCAGAACTCAATCTGGCTCACCACCAGGTTCTCGATATCCTCCTCGCCGATGCCCTCGCGCACCAGCGAGTCGCCGAGGTTGAATTCGGCGGCCAGGCGCAGGGCGTCGACCACCGACACGATGCAGTCGAGTCGCGGCAGGGCCTTGTAGCGCGTGCCGGCCACAATCATCGGCAGCGAGTTGATGGTCTGGGCGATAGGCTCGGGTTCGCAGATGCCGCTGGCCTCAATCACGATATAGTCGAAGCGCTGGGTCTCGGCGAGGTCCATCAGTTGCTTCACCAGGTCCATTTTTAGGGTGCAGCAGATACATCCGTTCTGCAGCGCCACCAGGTCGCCCGAAGCGGTGTCGACCACGCCGCCCTTGGCAATAAGGTCGGCGTCGATGTTCACCTCGCCGATATCGTTGACAATCACGGCAAAACGGATGCCGCGACGGTTGTTCAGGATGTTATTGAGCAGAGTTGTCTTGCCGCTGCCGAGGTAGCCGGTGAGCAGCAGCACGGGAATATCATTGTGTGTCATGATTCAAAAAATGATTGAAAACCGCAACAAAATTAGCAAAAACCCCGCGAAAAGCAAAATAAACCGCACCGGACCATACCCAATCCCTTATGGCCCGCAAAACGTAAGGCAAGACATAGGGTTGCTCCCCGGAGCAGCCGGCTTTTAATGCAAAGAAAGCGTCCCGGGGCGGGACGCTTTCTTTATTCAGGGATTGGAATGCGGATTATTTCACCAGCACCTTGACGGCGGTGTTGCCCTGACGGCGGATATAGATGCCGGGGACAAGTTCGCCGCTGACGCGGACACCCTGCAGGTTGTAGTACTCGGCGGGAGCGTCATTGGCGTCAACTGCAACATCGGCCACACCGCTTATATTAGGCGTACCCATGATGTTCATTTCCTTGAGTTTGATACCCCAGGCCGGTCGATGAGCCTTGGTGGTGGCTAGGGTGACATAGCGGGCGTTGTGTGTGGGCGAAGCCTCATCGAAAAGAAGGTTGCGGACAGTAACGCCGGCGCCGCCTACGTTATCGTCAACCGTATAGGTCTTGACCACGTTGCCGGGGATTTCGGCTGCTGCACGCTGTGCTGCGGATGCGGGAGCGTCCATGGAAAGGGTTACAGTGAATTCCTTGGCGCAGGCACCTTCCCAAACCAGTTCGATGGCCTGGACGCCACGGGCCTGGCCCAGGTCGACCTGGATGTAGTGTTCTTCGCCGATTTCTGCAAGGTTGTTCCATTCAACCTGCGTTCCTTCATTGCCGTCGAAAGCCGGGGCATAGTTCTCGTGGTCGGAAGTAATGTTTACGCCCTCCAGCGAGTGCAGGCTGACAGCCTCTTTGGTAGTGGCGCAAACCAGGGTTACATTGGCGCTGAGGTCGCCGCAGGTGGCGGTCAGTGTGGTGGAACCGATGTTGTTGGCGACAATCTTGTTGCCATTGATGGCGAAAGCATCGTTGTTGGAAAGCGAAGAGGTGATTTCCTTGCCGAAAACATAGTGACCGGCTGCATCTTTTGCGGTTGCAGTGAAGAATACGCTTTCGCCGGATTGCAGGCTTGTCTTGGCCACTGAAAGATCCAGCGAGGCTGCTTCGCCCACGGTGACAGGTTCGTTTTCACTGCCTGTGGTGTAGCCGTTGATGCTGATGGTCGTGGGACCGCCGGCGTATTTTACCAGGAAGTTGAGCCAGCCGATTGTGGTGTTGGCGGGATAGGTTACATCAGTTGTCCAGATATAGTGTGCCCCGGAAACTTCACTGGCATCCTTGGACTCAAATTTGATGTCTGTAGTCGAGCAAGTCATGGCGGGCACGAAGCCTACGGGAATGTTGCCGATGAATTCGGCATCAACGGTGATTGTCAGGTCGGGATTGTGCGAAATAGTGGCGACAATCGACATGGGGAGTTCGCGGCTGTCGACACCTCCAGTTTCGCCGGGGAGGAAAGCGTTCTTGAGCATACCGTCGGCGATTACATGATATACGGCAGCGGTTGCGCCGTCGCGCAGAGTTGTGAATTTGACTGTGGTTTCGGCGCTGTATTCCTTGCCGTCAACAGTAACCACGGCCTTCAGAGTGCGGGTATAGTCGGTTTTCTCGGTAAGACCTGTGAGGGCCACGGGATTGTCTGTTATTTTCTCGCCGTCCAGATAATATTCTGCTTCGGTACCTTCGGGAACGTTGCGCAAGCGCAGGGTGTAGGCGATTTCGGCCGAGTTCGAGGTGATGTTCTGTGCCTGGGCTGTCAGAGTGAGACGCGGTTCCTTAACCGGCTTCTCGCTGCTCTTGCCGAAAAGATATCCTTCAACGGCATTGTTTACAACACCGCCGGCATATTCAAACCAGCAGTGAAGTTGTGCGAAACGTGTTTTGAGGGTAAAGGGAATGGTATTCTTGGTGGTATACTTCCATGTGTCGGTAGCCTCATCATAAACCAATTCGTCCCATGTTTCATAAAAATTGCCGCCGTTGGCTTCCTTGTAAGCCGCGTCGTCATAAACGATATGGAACTTGTGGTTGGCATTGAGTTTGTCTACACCGTCGAGAGTTGCCTCGATTGTCAGAGTACCGTCCGCATTGGCTGTAAGAGCATAGTCGACCGCAACGGGAATGTCCTTGTAGACACCTTCGGTGCTGCCATAGTAAACATTGCCGTATTCGTAGGTGGGAACGAAAACGGAAGGATCGTTGTAGAAGTATACATTGGCGATGTAGCCTTCCTGAGCGCCGTTGCCCCGGTCGAACTTAATCTGGAAAAGATCTTTGAAATTAACATTTCCCCAGTGTGAAAGGGGAACGTCGTAACTGTTCCACTGGCCGGCCACAACGGACGATGCGATGTAAGGTGCTTCCTGACCCGGGCTAATGGGGGTGAAGCCGAAATTGCCGTCGGTGACGGGATAGAAATCGACGTGCATCATGTTGCAGTTCGAAACGTCGATGTGCTTTGCGAACTCCCAGCCGAGATAGTTGAAGTTGGTGATATGGTAGATTGCCTGGCCTTCGACCAGAGTTGCGACAGTCGACTGACCCCAGCCGCCGATATTGAAGCCATCGGTGGCCTGAGGATATGCGTCACTGAGGACGGATACAACCTGCGAAGCATCCCAGGTGGGTGTTGGGGGTGCGGGAATTTCCTGCGCGCCTACCCAGAGGGCCGTAAGCCCAAGGGCCATTGAGAGGAATAATTTTCTCATTGCTTGAAATTTTAAGGTTTGATATTTAGGTTAATTAAAATGGTTTCATAACAGGTTTGCCGCCCACAACGTAGATTCCGGCGCGGAAGCCGTCGAGTGCCTCAACGCGGGGCACGCCGCGGCGCAGCAGAGTGCCGGCCGTGTCGTAGACGTCGACCGGAGCGTCGGCGTCGGCAGCCGTGACGTCGGCAACGCCCGATGGATCGGTGTAGCGCGAAGTGGCGTAGGCTTCGAGTTCGTGGACGCTGTTGCCGTAGCCGGTGGCGCGGCGGTTGCATTGCAGACGCACGTAGCGGGCCGGCGCGGGTGTGAAGGAAGCCTCGGCAACGCCGCCGCGGCCTTCGGTGGTGTTCCACACGCGGTTGTAGGTGATGCCGTCCATCGAAAGCAGGATTTCATAGTCGGCGGCATAGGCCCCTTCCCAATCAATCACCACACGGTTGACGTTGAAGGTCTGTTCCAGGTCCACGGTGAGCGTGTGGTCGTCGGACCAGTCGCTCTCCCAGCGGGTATCGTGATTGCCGTCGGTGGCGTTGACGGCAGCATTGCCGTCGCGCACGGACGAGGCTGTGGCGTTCTTGCCCAGCGCCAGGTTGGCCTCGCTGACGGCAACGACTCGGACCCTGGCCGATGCCATGCCGCCGAAATCCACCAGGTAGGTACCGGGGACAGTGGCCGTGAAGATGCCGGAGGCCGCGTCGAACGTTGCCTCGGCCGCGTCGGCGGCAGCAAGGGCATTCGCGTCAATACGCGTCACGGTAGCCGTGGCGGCAACATCGCCGTTCCACAGACCGTCAAACTGGTTATAGGCGCGGAGGTCGAGGGCCAGGTTGTCGCCCAGAATCACTGTGGCTTCGGCTGGCGACATTTCCAGACGTGCCAGTTTGATGCTTTCGGCCACCAGAGTCGAGGCCGAGGCCTGCATGTCGCCGGCGGTGGCGGTGACGGTGAGCGGGCCGTACATGTCGGCACGGAGGGTGTTGCCGGTAAATATGGCTTTCGGGTCGGAAGCGGTCCAGACGGCATCCACATCGGTCGAGTTGCCGCCAAGGTCCCAAGACACGGCGCGGAAGGTGTATTCGCTGCCCTCGTCGATGAGCGCGGGCACGTCGATGTCGATTCCGGTGCGGTATGAGGCATCGGCGTCGGCCGGGATGCCGTGGACCTCGAGTTCATAGAGCGAATATCCGTAGGCCGAGCCGCGGCGTTTGCCGTGGATGCGCACATATCGTCCCGTGGCCGTGAACGAACGGGCGTCGGCGCCTGCGGCCGAAAGTCCGCTGACCTCGCAGACCGTGGTCCAGGGGCCGTCCTTGGTGAAGCCGGGGATGTCGGGGGCCACGTCAATGTCGTAGGCGGCGGCATAGGCCGCCTCCCAGTGCACCACGGTGCGGGTGATGATGCAGTCGCGGCCCAGGTCCACGTAAATCCATTCGTCGTCGGTGTGGTTCGAACCCCAGCGCGACGAGGGGTCGCCGTCGGTGGCGTTGGAGGTGAGGCAGCCGGCATTTTCCTCGCTCGAGGAATAAGCCTTGCAGCCCCGGGCCAGGTCGGGCAGCGCGGGGGTGACGAGCAGGCTGCGTGTGAAGGTCGCGCCGCCCAGCGTCACTGCAATTTCGTAGCGGCCGGGACGGGCGGGAGTGAAATCAGGAGTCTCGGACTCAAAGCCGTCCGGTCCGGTAATTTTCCATGCGGCCTCGGCGGCGTCCATGCTCTCGCCGTAGTTATCGGTGAAGGCAACGTCGAAACGCAGCGGCGAACCGGCCTCGGCATAGCGGGGTTCCGGTGTGAAGACGGCGGTTTTGGCCACGGGAGCGGCACCAACGGTGAAGGTGCGTGTGGCGCTGAGACCGGCGGCGGTGGCCATTACGGTGACGGTGGAGCCTAAGGCGGCGTCGGCGGCGACGCTGAGGACACCGTCGGCCGACAGGGAGGCGCCCGTGACGGTGATTTCGGGTTTCAGAGCATCAACCGTGGCGCCGTAATTATCAAGGACGCGGGCCGATATGCATGCGGTGTCGCCCGGGGCGATGTAGCGGCCGAGGCGGTCGATTGCCACCGCGGCGGGAACGGCTTCGGTGTCGAAGCACACCACGCGGCGGCCGGGAGCCACGCGGACGGTGCGCAAGGCGGCGCCGTCGCGGTAGAAGGTCACGTCGCGCTCGGCCGTGCCGGGATTGCAGGCCATATAGGTCATGCTGCCGTCGGCGCGGCGTGCGGCGCATGCCGTCGGAATCGAGGCATAGACACTGCGGTCTGGGTCGCCGTAGGTCAGGTGGCTGTGGATGATATAGTAGGATATATGGCCGGTGTCGATTGAGCGGGCCAGGGGGAAATTGCCCTCCCAGGCCGTGTCGAAGATGGCGGCGGCGCGGACCGGGTCGTAACGTTCCAGATAGCACAGAACCACGTTGCCCACCGACTGATTGGCCAGCGGCTCGAGGGTTTCCTCGCCGCGCGTGGCGGTCTCGAACCATTTGTAGGCCGTTCCGCGCTCGAAGGTTTCGTAGTCCC
This sequence comes from uncultured Porphyromonadaceae bacterium, assembly GCA_905193395.1. Classification (GTDB taxonomy): domain Bacteria; phylum Bacteroidota; class Bacteroidia; order Bacteroidales; family Muribaculaceae; genus CAG-873. Next base: position 1,714 of record CAJJOO010000042.1, on the reverse strand, counting down.
AGCGCACGAAGTCCAGGTCCTCTGACAGATAGTTGAGGCAGGGCGACACGGGCATCCACTGGATGGAGTGCATCCACAGCGGGTCGCCGGAGAACCAGGTCCACCAGCCTATGCCTTTGGCCGTGATATTGGTGTTGTAGGGATGATCGTAGAGCGAATAATCGTAGTTGGGCGTGCGGTCGGGATAGATGTGGTCGCGGTCGAACCAGTATTCGGCCACACCGGCGCTCTCGGTGAGCCAGCCGAAGATACCGGCGTCACGCATCTCGCGGTCGCCCAGAGCCACGCCCAGCAGGTATAGGCCGCCCCAGCCTTGCATCGACTCGGACGAGGATTCCTGGCCGTTGCCGTTGTCGTTGGCGCCGTCGCCAAGGCCGCCGGCGTATGAATGGCCCACCCACGGGTCCATTGTGCGCAGGAAGGGGAATCGGGTGTCGCTGCGGTCCCAGTTGGCGAAGTCCTTGGCCACGTCGCGCAGCATGGGCCCGTAATCGCGGGCGAAAGCGGGGTCGTGCAGGCACAGCAGCGCGCCGGCATAGAGCATGTAGCCGTAGTGGAAATGGTGGTCGTTGAACATGTCCGAGTCGAAGGAATATTCATAGCCCACCAGCGAGCCCCAGCGGGGATAGAAGGCGAAGAAATAGCGGTCCTCGCCGGGCGTGTAGGTGAGCCAGTCGACCATCACCTCGCGCAGACGGCGGCGCGAGGTCTCATAGACCTCAGTGTTGCCGGTTTCCGAGGCGAAAGTCATGTTCATCGCCATCTGAATCAGTCCCTTGCCACCCCAGTAGGTGTCGGCGCCGAAAGCGCCCTCGGCGGCATAGCGCGACATCAGTTCGTCCATGCGCGCGGGGTCGTAGGAAGCGTCGGCCGTGGCCAGCGGTGCAGGGCTCTGTGGCATGATGCCGGCGAAACGGCGGCTGTAGGTGAAGGTGTTGCCGTCGGCCTCGGCCATGCGCAGGGTGCCGCGCGGAGTGAGGTATGTCAGGTCGCCGAACTGTACGTCCGACGTCACATTGTGCTTATAGGCATGGGGCAGAAATCCCTGCATCACGGGAGCGGCGTCGCCCGGCCGGCGCAGGTTCGTGGCCTCGACCGCCCAGGTGGTGGACAGCAGGGCCTTCGGCTCGTCGTATTTCCAATCCAGGCGCGTGGAACGCGGCACAGAGCAGGCATAGCGGTCGAACGAGGCCAGGTCGGCCTTGTCGCGCAGCAGTCCCACCACCATCCAGGGGGCGGAATCGGCAACAAGCAGGCCGTCGATGGTCGACAGCGACGTCCCGGCGGGGAAATAGATGCCGTAGAGGTCGTCGCCCACCTTGGCGCCGACGTATCCGGCTGCCGATGCGGCGGAAAGGTCGGTCACAGCCTCGCCCGAGGCAGCAAAGAATTCCGGAACGGCCGAAAAGGCCACAGTGGGCGTTACTCCCGTGAACTCAAACCAGGTGAAGGGCATGCCGTGGGCCATTGTCACGCGGATGTTGCCGCCGCGACGACCCGGCATGTCGAATTCCACGTCCCAGTCGTGCCAGTCGGCCACAATGGCGGCCGAAGCGCTGAAATTGCGTGCGCCGACAGTGACAGACGTGCGGCTCTTGACTTCGGTGCCATTCTCGATCCAGTATGTGGGATAATGGACGGCGACACCCTCGGCAGCGGGTTTCAGCATCTGCGGAAGACTCCACAGGGCGTTGGCAAACTGATGGTTGAGCAG
>CAJJOO010000041.1 GCA_905193395.1 uncultured Porphyromonadaceae bacterium | reverse complement strand
AAGGATTCGATGCCGCCGAAAGGCTTCATGGGCGATTCATACGGCTCACCCTCCATTATGTCGAAGATATTGACAACGGAGTTGCCGTCGTAGTCGCCGACAAAGGGGTGGGGAATTTCAGTCACCCACTCGTCCCAATGCTTGTACATCAGGTCGTCGATAACGCGGCCGGTGGCTTTAGGAAGGTCGGGATAGAGGTCGGCGGCGGAACGGGAATACTTGACGCTGCCGATGAGGACAATTTTCTTGCCTGTGGGCGAGAAAAGGAAGCCGGCAACGCCGTTTTCGACCGATGTGATGCAACGGCGACCCGAGCCGTCGGGGTTCATCACCCACACCTGAGGCTTGCCGTTGTCGTCGGGGAAAAGGAACGCGATTTCAGTGCCGTTGTTGATCCAGACTGCGCCGTTTTCGCTTTTAGGCGTGTCGGTGATTTTGCGTGCGCCCGTGCCGTCGATGTTCATGGTCCACAACTCGCGGTTCGAGTTGTTTTCGGCCAGGTTCTCGTAGGAAACGCCGTAGAGGACCGTGCGGCCGTCGGGGGAAACGACAGGCTCGGATACACGGCCCAGGGCTTCAAGGGCGTCGATATCGAAAGTGGCGGCCGAAGCCGAGGCCGCCGCCAGAGCGGATGCTCCCATGATAAAGGTTTTAAGAAGTCTGTTCATTTATTGATTCATTGTTAGGTTGGTTACAAAGTGTGAGGCCGTCAATGTTTTCAAGGGCCGACATGCATCGCGGCATACTGTCGAGATTCACTTCCAGGGTCATCGCACAGGTATTGTCGAAAGTCGATTCAACAACCCGGACTCCGTCGGCGCGTGTCACTTTCATGACATCGTTGATAACCTGATAGGGATAGGTGAACGAGACAGTCGCCGTGATATGCCGCGTGACTGTCGTCGCTGCCTCGAGCGCCATGCGTGCGGCCGTACGGTAGGCGACAATCAGACCGGGAGTGCCGAGTTTCACACCGCCGAAATATCGGACCACGGCCACAAGCACGTCGGTCAGACCGAAGGAATTTATCTGGCCGAGAATCGGACGGCCCGCCGTGCCCGAAGGCTCGCCATTGTCGTTGGCGCGGAAATTATCGCGGTCGAATCCCAGCATATAGGCCCAGCACACATGGCGTGCGTCGAAATATTTCTTTTCGAGCGATGCCACGATGTCGAGGGCCTCGCGGGCCGTTCTCACCGGATATGCAAAGGCAAGGAACTTGCTGCGCTTTTCGGTGAAAACAGCCTCGGAAGGGGATTCGATGGTGATAAACGTATCGGCCATGTTGAGGAAATCAATACTGGTGTTCGCCGGGTTCAATGTCCTTGTCGGAAAGGCCGCCGAAATTCATCTTTCGCCATACATAAATAATGTAGGCAAGTACAAAGGGAACGGCTATGCTTACCCAGGCCATGGTGCGCAGCGTGTAGAGCGACGACGAACTGTTGGCCAGCGTCAGGGACGATTCGGGATGGGAGACAGAGGGCAGGTAGCAGGTGTCGCCGTAACCAGCCACGGCAAAGAGTGCCACAACCACAAGCACGGTGCCGATGCCGCTGAACCATATGCCCTTGCGGGAATCGGTGAAAGCGCCGACATAGAGTGCCCAGAGGACCAGCAGAACGCCGACGAGGAACGCTGCGGACCACCACCAGAAGGTGAGAAAATTGTGGAGATAGATGTTGGCTTCGGCCACGATATTACCGTCAACGGCGCGGTAGCCGCTTTGCAGCAGCAGGATTACCACGAATGTCACAAACAGCACCACGAATATCAGTCCGTTCACAATAACGGCACGACGCATGCGGCGTATGAAAGCCTCGTCGGTACGTATATTGTTGATGAAATAGAGAGCGGCCTGTGTGCGTGCCAGGAAGAACACAGCGACGCCGAGAAGCAGATATTTCGGCGACACCATCAGTTCAAGTCCGCGCGTCGGCGCCCAGCGTGAAATGACGGGCGAGGCGGGGTCGAGGATGCTGGTGCGTGTCACTTCAAAGTCGCCGCCGAAGAAGAATGTGGCCACGGCGACGCCGAGAAGAATGCAGCCGAAAACACCGTTTATCAGGAGGAAGGCATCGTAAGTACGTGTGCCGTAGACGTTACCGCGCTTGCGGCGGAATTCGTAGGCCACGCTCTGGAGAACGAAACTGATGAGGATTGAAACCCACAGCCAGTAGGCGCCCCCGAAACTGGTGGAATAGAACAGCGGGAACGAGGCGAAGAATGCGCCGCCAAAGACCACAAGTGTCGTGAACGTGAGTTCCCATTTGCGTCCAAGCGAGTTCACCATCAGTTGACGGTCCTGTTCGGAGTTGCCGCAGTAGAGCATGGTCTGACCACCCTGTACGAAAAGGAGGAAAACAAGAGCCGCGCCAAGGACGGCGTTGATGAGCCACCAGTAGGCCTGCAACATTTGTAATTCAGTCATTGTCGTGGATTTTTAGGAGTTTTCGATGTTCTTTTTGGAGGCAGCCGAAATATAGTGGAGCATGATGCTGACTTCGGCAATCAGTAGTGCTGTGAAAAGGACAGCGAACATCCAGAAGGTGAACTGTACCGACGAAGCCGTGACGTCGCTGATAGCCACACCTGCGGGCATGAGGTCCTGGATAATCCAGGGCTGACGGCCCACTTCGGCCACTACCCAGCCGGATTCGCTGCAAACCCACACCAGGGGGATGGAAAGGATTCCGAGCCAGAGGACGAACTTATTGTCGAGCCAGCGCGGACGGAAGCGGCCTGCGATAATTGCGACGATAAAGAACAGCAGCAGATAACCGCCGATAATCACCATTATGCGGAACGAGTAAAAGGTAAGAGCAACCGGCGGAACTGCCTGGTCTGGCGATTCAAAGTAGCCGTAGCCGAAATAGCGGAAGTCTTTTTTGAGCGCGTTGGCCGCGGCAGCCATTGCGGCGGTATCTCCGGCCTGTTCTGCGGCATGATAGTCGGCCAGCGACTGACGGGCGCGACGGCCGATTTCAATTCGTTCGGCATAGGACTCGGTGCGCACTGTGTCGCCTTCGGGCGTGAGGGAAATACCGTTGATCAGGTCGTTGATGCCGGGCACGAAAGTGTGCGGGTCGTGGTTGGCCAGAACGGACAGTCCGTAGGGTATGGATACGTGCATATAAAGAGGGTCGAGCGAGTCGCCGGGCTTCTTGTCGGGATTCACGAAACCGAAGGCCACGAGGTCCTGACCGACGCTGCCGTCATATAGACCTTCCATGGCGGCGAGTTTCATGGGCTGCACTTTGGCCACCTGTACAGCCGAACCGTCACCGGTCCAGATGGTGAAGATGATGCCGGCAAGGCCCACCCAGGCACCCACATTGAGGGATTTGCGCGCGGCCTCGACATTACGCTTGCGCCATAGCAACCAGCAACTTACGCCAACCACAAAGACGCCGGCAAGGGTCCATCCGCTGGCCACGGCGTGGAAGAACTTGTTCATAGCCACGGCATTGAAGGCAACGGCCGTGAAATCGTCCATCACGTTACGCATCTGCGCGGGGTCGAATTCCATGCCCACGGGATTCTGCATCCAGGCATTGGCAACAAGAATCCAGAGAGCCGAAAGCGAGACTCCCACGGCCACAAGCCAGGTGGATGCCAGGTGGAAGCCGCGGCTCACCTTGTTCCAGCCGAAGAACATGACTGCGACAAAGGTCGCTTCCATAAAGAAGGCGAAAATGCCTTCGATAGCAAGCGGGGCGCCGAATATATCGCCGACAAACCAACTGTAATTGCTCCAGTTCGTGCCGAACTCAAATTCGAGAATCAGACCCGTTGCGACGCCGCAGGCGAAATTGATGCCGAACAGCGACATCCAGAATCTGGTGATTCCCTTCCAGCGGTCGTCACCGGTACGGTACCAGATGGTCTCCATCACGGCGACTATCACCGAGAGACCGAGTGTCAGAGGCACGAAAAGCCAATGATACATGGCCGTGAGGGCAAACTGCGCTCTCGACCAATCCACTACACTCAAAATGTCATTCATTTAATCAAATAGTAAAGGGTTTGTGAATAATGTTAATCATGATAATTAGGGAGCGTCAGCGGGAGAGGGCGGAACGGACTGCCCTTGCGCGGTCGGCATCGTTGTCATAGTCGCCAGAAAGTCGGTCCGGGAAAAAGAAAATCTTCACGATAAGGAAAATGATCACCAGTTTGATGATAATCAGCAGCCACAACTTTCGGCCAAGTGTCATGGACCGGAAGCCGTCAGCATAAAAACCGAAAATCCGTGCAGAAACATCACGCAGGCTCATATCGTAAAATTCTTTTCGTCATGCAAAAATACTAAAATTCCGTCAGTCGCGACGAAAGGAGTGCGAAAAAACACAAAATATGATGCAAATCACAATAAGAACGACAAATTATGCGCTGAAAAGCCATAAAAAGTGATTTTTTAATATATAAATCGAATAAAATCTAAAAAATTGTTTTGCAGGTTAAGATTAATGTTGTAATTTTGTGTTATGTAAATATGTCCTTCGACATTGTTCCAACGCAAAGAATCCTCTATGATAAAAAGTGCTCTTGAAAAAGTGATAAACGACGACATGGCGGAAATATGGACGGTCCTTGACCCGGCCGAGAAACGCCTTGTCGTGGACAACTTTGAAATTCAGAATTTCAAGAAGAACCAGTTCATTTATGCCGAAGGCGACGAGCCCGAGCACCTCTGGTGCCTGCTGAAAGGGAAGGTCAAGAAATTCAAGGAAGGCGTCGGAGGCCGTGTGCAGATTCTGCGACTGATTAGGCCGGTTCAGTATTTCGGTTACAGGGCATATTTTGCAAACGAACCATACGTGTCCAGTGCGGGCGCTTTCGAACCGTCGACCCTTGGCGCACTGCCCTTGAGCCTGGTGCGCGAGATGATTGACAATAACCGGCGCCTGGCCTGGTTCTTCATCAAGGAACTGTCGCAGAACCTCGGTGGCAGCGACACACGAATCGTAAACCTTACCCAGAAGCATATCCGCGGCCGTCTGGCCGAGGCGCTGGTAGTGCTCCGTGAGAATTACGGCTACGAGGACGACGGCTCCACATTAAAGATATATATGGCGCGCGAGGATCTGGCCAATCTGTCGAACATGACCACGGCCAATGCCATCCGCACCCTGTCGACCTTTGTAGGCGAGCACCTTATAGCGGTCGACGGTCGCCGTATCAAAATCATCAACGAGCCTCAGTTGCGCAAAATCAGCAAATTTGGCTGACGGGCAGACGACGGATTTTTCCGTTGGACGTACGCGGCAGTGCGGCAATGCAGTACACTGCGCCCGGACGCCATCCCTTTGGTAATGAAATAAGTGCAAGCATTTGCTTGATGTGCGATGCATCGTATTCATCGCACTCCGCCACCATCGCCACACGTGTACCCCATCGCTCGTCAGATTCGCCGACGATATAGAACGGCGGCAGCGACGGAATGAGCGTGCGCAACAGACTCTCGGCCTGCTCTGCCGGAACCTTTATACCCCCGCTGTTGATAATATTGTCGCGACGCCCCAGCCATTCAAACGCATTGTCACTGTGAAGCCGGACTATATCGTTGGTCTGCAAGCGCTTCCATGAAAAACGATCCGAACACACTGCCAGGCAACTGTCCTCGTCGATATCGAAACTGATACCGTCCATAGCATCATAGACCGGACCGGAACCGAAACGGCGAAGAGCCACATGGCTGCACGTTTCCGTCATCCCGTAACCGATATATGCCTCGAAACCGGCATTTACAACTTCCGTTTCCGTGGCTTCATCGACCGGCGCGCCGCCCACCAGCAATCGGCCCGTCTGCGCAGGCGTGAACGATTGCAACACATGGGGTAATTGCGATGGAACCACGCTGAGCAGGTCGACCCGTTCCGGCAGGTCAAAGCGGTTGCTGACATCCAGTTGCAGCATCCTGCATCCTGCTACAAAAGCCCTGACGGCCATCATCTTGCCGGCGATATAGTCCATCGACAGCGGCAGTCCCAATACAGAATCCCGTGTAATTCCGAAGAAAGCATTCGTGGCCTTTGCCGAAGCCTCCATGTCGCTTTTCAGCAGACGGATAACCTTCGGCTGTCCGGTCGAGCCACTGGTATGAGCCTCAATCCACCGGGACGAGTCGCGCCACTGCTTCATGAAAGTTTCGTAGGTCACCATCCCAGTCCCGAATAATCCCACGTCCCCGAGGGGTTGAAATACAGACGGTCGCCGCGCAGTTCGAGCGGCGAGGGAATATTATTGGAGTACAACAAGCCGGTGCCGAGTCCCTGAGGCATCGTGACTCCGCGCGAGGCGACCCAGCACGCGATTGCATGCAACCCGACGTTGGATTCCAACGCCGATGTCGCCCACCATCCTATTCCGCGGCTTTCGGCCGCGTCAGCCCACAGGTCAGCCCCGGAAAGTCCGCCGCACAGCGATGGCTTTAATATAATGTACTGCGGGCGGATGGTTTCAAGCAGCCCTGCGGCGGATTCTGCATCGGGCATGCCTATCAGTTCCTCGTCGAGCGCCACGGGAATAGGTGTCTCGCGGCAGATGCGCGCCATGATATCTGTCTGTCCGGCCTTTACCGGCTGCTCTATGGAATGGATGTGGAACTTGCTGAGGATACCCAGACGTTCAGCGGCCACCTCCGGGGCGAAACTGCCGTTGGCATCGAGCCGCAGTTCCAGTGTTTCGGGCGAATAACGCGAGCGGATATAGCGCAGAAGGTCGGTTTCGCTTTCAAAGTCGATTCCGCCGATTTTCATTTTCAGCACCCGGAAACCGGCATTCAGTTTTTCGTCGATACGCCGCCGCATCTCGGCGCGGTCGCCCATCCATATCAGGCCGTTGATGGGAATCCCTTCCTCGCCACGTGAATAGGGCGTGGATGGCATTTCGGCAAGTCCGGCGGCAATCATCGCACATTCAATCCCGAAACGGATTGAACTGTAAGGTGACGGCACGGCAGGGTCGGCGCAGGCATGGGCCAGTTTCTCTTCATAATCCGGCAGGTCATCGCTGCCGAGACCGCGGAACAGGGCACACTCACCGATTCCGGTACGTCCGGTCGCCGAATCCGTCAGACGCACGAAATATGTGTCCTTGACACGCATGGCCATTCGTGACGTGCGCGCCAGGAACTTGAAATGAAGCGTATAGTGTTGCCAGGAAGCCGTCATCCGGGGAACTGCGGGAACTGGTCGAAATCGGGGTCGCGCTTTTCGAGGAAAGCGTTCTTTCCTTCCTGGGCTTCGTCCATCAGATAGTACATCAGCGTGGCGTCGCCGGCAAATTCCATGAGCCCGTGCTGGCCGTTCAGTTCGGCGTTGAGGGCGCGCTTTATCATGCGGATGGCAAAGGGACTGCGCTTCATGATGGTCATGCACCAGTCCACCACCTCGTCCTCAAGTTTTTCAGGCTCGACGACTTTATTTATCATACCCATTTCCAGGGCTTCGGCGGCTGTATACTGGCGGCAGAGGAACCATATTTCGCGTGCCTTTTTCTGTCCGACACAGCGTGCGAGATACGACGAGCCGAAACCGGCGTCGAAACTTCCCACCTTGGGACCTGTCTGGCCGAAGCGTGCGTTGGACGAGGCTATTGTCAGGTCGCAGATTACCTGCAACACGTTGCCGCCGCCGATTGCATAGCCGTTGACCATTGCGATTACGGGTTTGGTCAGCGACTGGATGGTCTTGTGAATCTCCAGGACATTGAGCCTGGGCGTTCCGTCGGCGTCGCGATAGCCGCCGCGGTCCTTGTAGTTCTGGTCGCCGCCGGAACAGAAAGCCTTGTCGCCGGCACCCGTAAGAACGACAACCCGGATTTCGGGATGCTCGCGGCAGTAGTTGAACGCATCGAGCATCTGGGCGTTGGTCTGTGGACGGAAGGCGTTGTATACCTCCGGACGGTTGATTGTGATACGGGCTATTCCCTTGTAAAAATCAAAAAGGATGTCGCTGTATGTGCGAATAGTGGTCCAGTTGCGTTGTGACATTATAATATATTATTTCAGTAGATATTTGTCAAGAATTGAGACCCCGGCGGCGGAATCGGTGATGCAGTCGAGCACGGCGGGCCGAAGCGCGGGAGCCAGCCAACGGGGTAGGGTGGCCTGCATTTCCGCACGCGAGCGGACGGGATAGTAATCGAAACCGTAGGCCCGGCACAGATCTTTCAGGGGCAGATTCATTGGGTCGGAGAAAAAGCGCTTGCCGCAGGGGTTGGTCTTTGTGGCTGCAATCGTGTCGAAGATTCCCCCGCCGCCGTTATTCAGCACCGCTATCCGCATGGTAGGCGGAATGAAGCGCAGCGAAAGCGCCCCGATATCATATTGGAAACTCATGTCGCCACTCAGCAATACGGTGGGCGACGATAAAACCAGAGCCTGGCCGATTGCCGTGGATGTGCTGCCGTCTATGCCGCTGACTCCGCGGTTGCAGTCGCAGCGGCCAAGGCGCGGCACGTCGAAGAACTGTGCATAGCGCACCGCCATGCCGTTGCTCAGATGCAGGTTGTATTCCATCGGAATCGCGTCCATCAGCATGCCTGTCGCCACGAAATCGCACCAGGGTGCAGAGTCAAGCAGACGACGGCTGTCGGTTCGCGCCGCTTCGGCAGCCTCGGTCCACAGGCGTCTGAACAGCGAGGCAGACGTGTCCGTTTCAAGCCGGGCAAGCAGCCGCGACATGAAATCAAGTGGCTCGCAGGGAATGCAACGCT
>CAJJOO010000040.1 GCA_905193395.1 uncultured Porphyromonadaceae bacterium | reverse complement strand
TCGGAGACTTTGAGATGGATCTGATTGTGGACGCATACGGTCATGCCATACTGGTCCTTGTGGAACGCATGACCAACTTCGTGATTATGGAGAAACTGCCTCACGGCAAGAAAGCGGCGCCACTGGCCCGTACCGTCGTCAGATTGCTATACGGATACCGCAAATATCTGAAAACCATAACTACGGACAATGGCAGTGAGTTCGCGGCCCATCCTGACATTACAGCCGGCCTGAGAATGCGAGGAATGGCCGATGTGACGGTATATTTTTCCGACAGTTACTGTTCCTGGCAGAAAGGCGCGGTGGAACACGAGAACAAACTCATCCGTCAGTACATCCCTAAAAAATCCAATTTCAATGACTATTCTGACAACTATGTCCGCAATGTCGGACGTAAAATCAACATGAGACCACGTAAAAAACTCAACTTTTCAACTCCTAAAACTGAATTCTTCTAACAAATCGCTAATTTTGCACTTGCCAGTTGAACCTGCGCACAGTTACCACTATAAATAAGTTGTTGGGAAGCCGCTAAAAGTCATGGATTTTTTGTAAATTTGTTGTCTAATATTCAAATCATGTTATTCAAGATAAGACAATATATTGGCCCTTTTTCTGCAAAAAGTCCGTTACATATGCTCCATAAGGAGTATATTTATGAAATTTTATTTGAAGCGATACTTGGTGTTGCTTCAGATTTGCCTATTGTAAAAGATGATATGAAGAATGCAAAGGAGAAAGCCCATAAATTCTTCAACAACGTAGATGACTGTGCTTATGGAGGGAGTTTCCAATATTTCAGAAAAGATGGTTCGTATAATAACGACCCATACTTTTTAGTAAGGGTCGGGGATAAAGTGGGAGTAGTAGATGAAAATCTGAATATTCTTATTGATGTTAATTATGACGAAATAATACCGCCGATAAGAACTTCAAAACCATTATTCGTAGTGAAAAATGAGATTAATCAATGGCGAGTTTTGGAAGCCAAAACTCAACGTGTTTTAGTTGAGTTCGGCACATATAAAAAAATATGGGGATATGATGAGAACCACGCTCTAGTAAGTAGGAGTTATGAACACGAATTATCCACAGGTACAAAAAGGGCAATTATTGATATGTATGGGAAAGTAATATACGGTTCAGATAAATATGCAAATATATATCCGTTTTATGGTACCGGGGTCGATTATATTGTAATTCGAGAAAAAACCACTGAATATATCAAAGGACGAAAGATCAACGATAATTTGATTTTTAGAAGCAAATCTATGCCGCAAAATGCAATATCACCAAACAATGAAGTTATTGAAGCACCGCAAAAATCTCATTATACGGGAGGTATAGTGAAATATGATATAATGGATGCTTATGAAGGAGATTATGATGCATTATGGAATACTGATTAAATAAAGAATTGTCCTATTCTGTAAAGATCTCTATAACGTTGAGGATTAGAGTGGTATTATGGGGAATGCAAGATTATTGACGGTTATAAAGTAGTGGCGCATAAACAGTTTGCTTACAGAGTATTTGTACTCTCAGTGGCGTACGAAGTCACCCTCCTCCCTTCGAAATCAAGCTCTATTAAGTATGTCCAAGTTGATGTTGCCATACCGTTGAAAGTGTTTGAACCGCTTGCCCATCTGGTCGCGGGTGTGGATGGGAATTCTTTCCTTGGTTGATTTGCTCTCTCGGAGTTTCTGCTCGATAGTTCGGATTTGGGGGCTTTATTTCGATTGCCAACTGAAAACCGAAATATAGACCGATTGTGAGGATAAGGGGGAACGGTTAATAAAATCATTGATAATAAACCAGTTACTTGCCGATGCAGAATTTTTGGAAGATGGTGTTGAGGATGGTGGAGGTGGTGATGGTGCCGGTGATGGCGGAGAGGTGGTCGATGGCGGCACGGAGGGGTAGGGCGAGGAGGTCGGGGGGTAGGCCTTCGGCGTGCGCTGGTGTGGGGACCTCGGTTTGGTGGGCGTCAGTGGCGGGCGTTAGATTGTCGGCCTGGGTGTGGGCGGTAGCGTGGGTGATGTTGGTCGTGGGGGTGAGGCCGCGGAGGAGGGTGGTGAGTTCGGCGGTGGCGGCGCGGAGGGCTTCGTAGTGGCGCTGGTTGGTGACTATCATGCTTTCGTCGTCGGGGAGATTGGCTGTGGTGACGCGGGCTATCGTTTGTTTGATGTTGTCAATGCCGGTGCCGAGGAGGGCTGACACGGGGATTGCAGGTGTCAGGGTGATGTCTTGCGGGTCGGACTTGTCGGACTGGGCTGATTGGTCTGACGGGTGGGTGACGTTTGCGTCGCGGAGGTTGGCAAGTGTGGTGTCGAGGGTCTGGAGGTGGCCGGGGGTGAGTTTGGGGGCAAGGTCGGTTTTGTTGAGGATGGGGATAATTGTGGTGCCCGGGCGGAGGTGTGGTGCGGTTAGGGTGTGGAATTCGGTGATTGCGGCGGTGTCGGCGATCTGGTCGGGTGTGATGAGCCAGAGGATGATGCGTGCGCGGCGGATGCTGTCGATTGAGCGGTCCATGCCGAGGGCTTCGATTGTGTCGTGGCTGTGGCGTATGCCGGCTGTGTCGATGAAGCGGAGTGTGATGCCGTGGTTGTCGACGGTTTCTTCGATGGTGTCGCGTGTGGTGCCGGGGATGTTGCTGACGATTGCGCGGTCGTGGCCGAGGATGGCGTTCAGGAGGCTAGATTTGCCGGCGTTCGGCAGGCCGATTATTGCGACGGGGATGCCTTCGCGCAGGGTTGAGCCTGTGTCGAAGGTGTCGGCGAGCCGAGTGGTTGTGGCGATTATTTCGCGGGCAAGGTTGGCGAGGGCCTGACGGTCGGCGAAGGTGACGTCTTCTTCGGAGAAGTCGAGTTCGAGTTCGAGTAACGAGGCGAGTTCTATGAGCCGGTCGCGCAGTGTGTTGATGTGGCGTGAGAACCGGCCGTCAAGTTGTGCTATCGCCAGGCGGTGAGCGGCGCGTGATGTTGTGGCGATGATGTCGGCGACGGCTTCGGCTTCGGCGAGGTCGAGGCGGTTGTTGATGAATGCGCGTCGGGTGAATTCGCCGGGTTCGGCGAGGCGGCATCCTTTGCCGACGAGGGCCTTGAGGAGTTCCTGCTGGATGTATACGGAGCCGTGGACGGATATTTCGGTGACGTCCTCGCCGGTGAATGAGCGTGGGGCGCGGAATACGGTTATCACTGCCTGGTCGAGTTTCTCGCCGCGGCTGTCGCAGATTGTGGCGAGGTGGGCGGTGTGCGATTCGGCGCGGGTGATTTTGTCGGGGTTGCGGCAGATTGCTGCGGTGATGGCGATGGCGTCTTTCCCGCTGACGCGTGCCACGGCTATTCCGCCACGGCCTGAGGGGGTTGATATGGCGCAGATTGTTGATGTGTTGTCGGTGGAATATGCTGTGGTCATGTCGATGGTCGGGTGAGGTGTCAGTGGTTCCAGGAATTCAGGTTGTGCTGTGCTTCGATCTCGTTTTCTATGGCGTCGGGGAGGCTGTGGAAGAAGTCGTAGCCTGATATTTCTTCTATGCGGTCGATTGATGTGACGGTGGCCTGCGCGCCGCCGGGTATGGGGGCGTTCGGCATCAGGAAGGCGATGCCGCGGGGTGGATTGGCCTGGGGGGCGATAATCACCTTGAAGAATCGTTCGGGCACGGGTACGGAGCCTATCTTGTGTGTGAGACGGTCGCCGGGGATGGGGCCGGCGATGATGTAGAGTGGGCCGAAGCGTGTGGCCCATTTGCGCGAGTTTTTCTCGACGGTGGCCCATGGGCCTCCGTTGAGTTTGCGGTCCTGGGGGCAGATGTTGGTGAGGTAGTGGCAGTCGTCCATTGCCTGCTGGCTCCATTTCATGTCGGCCGCGGGGGCCATGTGTCCGCGGTCGTAGCCTGAGCCGCGGTAGTCGTCGAGCGAGGCGCAGCCTTCTACGTCGGGGTCGGGGCGGAATTGGGCTTCCTTGCGCGAGGCGGCGCCGTCCACTTCGTCTGGGTTGAGTTCCCATGCGGCGAAGTTGGGCTGGTGCATCTCTGGGTTGAACGACACGTAGAAACCGGTGTAATTGACCTTGACGGCGGGGAGCCCGGCGGGCATCTTCACGTCGAGCAGGTCGGCCTCGTTAGCACTTACAGCGGGGATTTCGGGTGATTTCTCGCGGGCTTGGGAGTCGGGGTATATTGCCGCGGCAACCGCGACCGCAATGCAGAGCAAAAGCGCCAGGCTGATTCCGGCGCTTTTGCGTGAGTTTTTATGTCGTGGCATTGTGGCCGTGGAAATCAGCGGTTCATGGCGAAGTCGGCTCCAGTTGCGATAGCCTGGTAGGCGTAGAGTCCGGCCTGCGATGTCTCGATTATCACGGGTTCTTCATTTCCGGGTGCGGGGAGGGCGATGTGGTCGTCGTCGACGAAAGTGAACACTTTCTGTGTGTTTCCGTCGGGAGTGGTTACGGACCACGAGCGGTCGTCGGCGTTGAAGTCGAGGCGCACGATGGAGCCGTCGGTCTCGCTCTTGATGGTGTAGCCGTCCTTGTCGTTGCTGACGAGGTATGTGCCGTCATTGCCCTGGATGCGTCGTGTGGAGTTGGACGCCACGGGATTGGAACCGGACCAGAATTCGATGGAGTTGATTACCAGGAAATCGGCGAGGGCCGAGACTTCGTAGACGGGAATGATCCAGAAGGCAAAGAACACAAGTTCGTTGACGAATTTGTTGCTCACCTGCTTGTTCCAGGCCAGGAGTTTGTTTGTCAGTGAGAAGGAGCCGATGCACGAGGGCAGCGTCATGCAGGCGGCGAGGGTCAGTACAAGTGCGACCGTGAGTTTGTGTTTGCGCATTGTTTTCTGTTTTTTGAGGGGGTTATGGATAAGTTGAGATTGTAATTTTCTCAGTATGTGAATTCGCCGTGGGGAGATTTGATTATCAGACGGTTGGCGGGAGCGTCCTCGACGTGGCCGATTACGCGGGCGTCGATGCCGAAACTGCGTGAAATCGCGATGACGCGGTCGGCGTATTGCTGCGGTAGGTAGATTTCAAAGCGGTGCCCGCAGTTGAACACCTTGTACATCTCGCGCCAGTCGGTCCCGGACTGCTCGTGGATGAGGGTGAACAGAGGCCCGGGATCGAACATATTGTCCTTCACCACGAGTTTGTCCCGGACGAAGTTCATTATCTTGGTCTGTGCGCCGCCGGAGCAGTGTATCATGCCGTGAATCAGGGGCCTCATCTCCTCGAGGACCGCCTTGATTACGGGGGCGTATGTGCGGGTAGGGGAGAGGACGAGGCGGCCGGCGTCAATGGGCGAGCCGTTGACAGCCTGCGTGAGGGTGCAGTGGCCGCTGTAAGCCAGTTCGGCGGGCATGGCGTGGTCGAAACTCTCGGGATACAGGGAGGCGTAGCGGTTGTCGAACACGTCGTGGCGTGCCGAGGTGAGGCCGTTGCTTCCCATGCCGCCGTTGTAGCAGTCCTCGTAGGTGGCCTGTCCATAGGATTCGAGGCCCACGATTACGTCGCCAGCGGAGATGTTGCTGTTGTCGATGACCATGTCGCGGCGCATGCGGCAGGTGACGGTGGAGTCCACGATGATTGTGCGCACCAGGTCGCCGACGTCGGCGGTCTCGCCGCCGGTTGCCCAGGCGTCGATGCCGAGCGAACGCAGGCGTTCCAGCAGTTCCTCGGTGCCGTTGATGATGGCGGCGATGACGTCGCCGGAAATCAGGTTCTTGTTTCGCCCGATGGTCGAGGAAACGAGGATGCCCGAGGTTGCGCCGACGCAGAGCAGGTCGTCGATGTTCATGATCAGGGCGTCCTGTGCAATGCCGCGCCAGACGGCGGTGTCTCCAGTCTCGCGCCAGTAAATGTATGCCAGGGAGGATTTTGTGCCGGCACCGTCGGCGTGCATGATGTTGCACCACTGCGGGTCGCCGCCCAGAATATCGGGGATTATCTTGCAGAATGCACCGGGGAAAATCCCCTTGTCTACATTCTTGATTGCTGCGTGCACATCCTCTTTCGAGGCTGAAACGCCGCGGAGTTTGTATCTCCGGTCGCCGGAATCGTTCATGTCTGATTTGAAAAAAATGATGAATGATGCACAAAATTAGCAACAATTATTGAAACTGCTGCTATTGTGAGGCAGAAAAATTTATGGCGTGAATGGCTTTTAGATAGGGACTCAGCGCAGACGTCTGATGTCGGCGGGATTACCTGCGAGCCAGACGATGTCTCCGGGACGGAATACCAGTTGGGGATTTGAATCGATGAATTCGCCGCTGCGGTTCACTGCTACCACCAGCACATTGTAGTTGTCGCGCAGCGAGGCCGAGGATGGAGTCTTGGATATCAGGGGCGAGTTCATCGACAGCAGAATGGAACTGAGGGCCATGTCCTGGGGTTTGCCCTGGGTTTCGTTCGGGGCGGCAGTCTCTGCAACGGGCAGGAACTGTTCAATCTGCTCGTCGGTTCCAATCACGCCGATTACGTCGCCGGGATAGATGCGCTGCCGGCCGTTGGGAATCGGGATGGTGTTGAAATCGCGCTGGATGCTCACGATATTTATGCCGTAGGTCTTGCGGAGGTTGCTGTCCATGAGCCTCTGTCCGGCAAAGGGGCAGCCGGCGCCGACGGTCATGTAGGCCAGGTGGAGGTCGCTCACCACACGGTTGTTCTTACCGGAACGGCGCAGTTCGCGCTCATTGAGGTTGTCGAAGAATTTGTCCTCGATTCGGCGCAGGCGCAGACTCAGCCGCCGGTAGGAGAATATCACGATAACGATTATCGCCACCAGGGATGTGAGAACTGTTGCCGTGGCCGAATAGAAGCGGCTGACGGTGTATGCCACAAAGGCCAGGGCCAGGAGAATCCGGAAAATTGCCATGACAAAGTCGGGCACGGCGGCATTTGTGGATTGGCGCGTGGGTATGATGAGGGCGATGAGGAATGGCGACATTATGGCGAGGGTAATGACCATCGACAGCGCGTTGCCCCAGTCGGGCAGGATGCCGCACAGCCAGGGACGCAGGTAGGCCTGCGAGCACACGGTAATGGCAATCAGTACGATGGAATAGACGATGGTGCGCCACAGATAGCGGCGGATAAGGGTGGTCCACTGGTGTCCGGTGGCGGCATGTGAGGCATTTTCGTTGCTATAACGGTCGATGAGGAAGTGCAGCCGTGCCGGGAGATGCCGCTCGACGAAATTATAGGCCGGCAGCGACATCTTGATGAAATATGGTGTGGTGAAGGTTGTGATGACCGATACGGCCACGACGATGGGATAAAGCGTAGGGTCGAGGACGTTGAGACTCATACCCAGCGAGGCGATGATGAAGGCGAATTCGCCGATCTGAGTCAGGGAGAAACCGCTCTGCATCGAGATTTTGAGCGACTGGCCGGTTATCAGCATGCCGAAGGTGCCGAATATGATCATGCCGACGATAACGACTCCAGAAAGTATCAGAATCGGCAGCCAGTACTGCACCAGGATGTCGGGCTTCACCATCATGCCGACTGAAATGAAGAAGATTGAGCCGAAAAGGTCTTTCACAGGGGTCACTACGTGCTCGATTTTCTCGGCATAACTGGTCCCGGCCAGAATCGAACCCATGACAAAGGCTCCGAGGGCCAGTGAGAAACCGCAGTAGACCGAGAATACGGCCATGCCCAGGCACAGGCCCATGGAAATCACCAGCAGGGTCTCGCTGTTGAGGAAGCGGCGGATGGCGTTGAGGGCCGACGGCAGCATGTATACGCCCACCACAAACCAGATTATGAGGAAGAATACCAGTTTGCCGATGCTGAGGAGCATTTCCGAGCCTTCGACGGTGTTGTTGATGGCGATAGACGACAGCACCACCATCATGACCACGGCAAAGAGGTCCTCGACAATCAGCACCGCCAGGACCAGCGAGGCGAATTTCTGCTGCCTCAGTCCCATGTCGGTAAAGGCCTTTATAATAATGGTGGTCGACGACATGGACAGCATGCCGCCCAGGAACAGCGAATTTATGGTGTTGAAATGCAGAATCCGGCCTGTGAGGAAGCCGACGCCCATCATTCCGGCCACGATAATCAGGGCCGTGACCACTGCCGACGAGCCGGAACTGACAAGTTTCTTGAAACTGAATTCAAGCCCCAGCGAGAACAGCAGGATTACGATTCCCAGTTCGGCCCAGAAGTCAATGTTGGCCTCGGTGGTGACAGAGGGGATGTAAGTGAAGTTCGGACTTGCCAGGAAACCGGCCACTATATAGCCCAGGACCACGGGTTGCCTGAGCCATTTGAACAGGACCGTGACGACAGCCCCGAGCAAAAGGATGAAAGCCAGGTCGGTAATCAGACTCTCGATGTTCATATGTTAATCTGGTTGGCCAGGGTGATGGATTTGGTGGGATACAGCCCGCGGAATTTATGGAACAGATCCACGAGGTCCACGTTCTGTCTAAGCACAACGACGAGGTTCAGCCGGGTCTCGTTCTGTTCGAAATCGTATTCGACGAAGAAACTGCTCAGTTGCACGCCGCTGTCGGCCAGTGCTTTGCGGTAGGCGTCGATATTGTCGAGAATCGTGCCGACGCGGATGCGTATGATGCGGCTTTCCGACCGTTTGCTCACGGTGTTCTCGATGCGTTCGAACCATACCAGGATAAAGAGAATCAGGGCAGTCGCGGCGAGAGCCACGGCATACAGTCCGCAACCCACGGCCATGCCCATTGCCGACACCATCCAGATTCCGGCCGC
>CAJJOO010000039.1 GCA_905193395.1 uncultured Porphyromonadaceae bacterium | reverse complement strand
CTCGACCGAAAACTGGAACCGCCCCCAGGCGGAGGTCGATGCGCTGATGCATCTGATCGTCATAGCGATCGAGCGCGAGACCCCTGACCTGATCAAGAACAATGTGCGCCTCACCATGATTGGTGACACCGGACGCATGCCCGCCGAGGCCCTCGAACGCCTGCAACGCTGCATGCAGGACACCGCACACTGCACCGGACTCACCTTGGTACTGGCGCTGAGTTATTCCTCGCGCTGGGACATCACCCGCGCCGCCCGCTCGCTGGCCCGCCGTGCTGCCGAGGGCAGTCTGAACCCCGACGAAATCAACGACGCCACATTCTCCGAAGCACTGTCAACACGCGACATGCCCGACCCCGACCTGCTCATCCGCACCGGAGGCGACATGCGCCTCAGCAACTACATGCTATGGGAATGTGCTTACACCGAACTTATTTTCTCACCGACATACTGGCCCGATTTCTCAAAAGAGGAATTCGTGGCCGCAATTTCGGAATTCCAACACCGCCAGCGCCGTTTCGGCCTCACAGGCGACCAAGTCACAAAATGCAAATGAACTCATTACAGAATATGCCTAAGTTACTGCTGACACTGTTATTGCTGGTTTCGTGCACATTAACCCCGCTGAGGGTACGCGCGCAGGAAGCCACCGACACGGTTTATTCGCCAAACGTGGTCTACACGACGATGCCGCGAACCTACGAAATCGCCGACATCACCGTTGAAGGCGCTCCCAACTACGAACCCGAGAACATCCTGTCCTGGGCCGGTCTGAAAATCGGCGAACGCCTCGCAATTCCCGGCGACGACATCACTGCCGCCACAAAACGCCTAATGCGTCAGGGCCTCTTCCGTCAGGTGAGATTCTCGCTCGTCAAGACTGTCGGCGACAAGGCCTGGATCCTGCTCTCGCTCGAACCACAGCCCCGTATCTCCCAGATTAATTATATCGGCATGAAAAAGGGCGAACGCGAGGAACTGCAGAACCGCCTGAACCTGATGCGCGGCAACCAGATTACCCAGAACATCGTGAACCGCGCCCAACTGATTGTCGAAAAATTCTTCCGCGACAAGGGCTTTAACAACGCCGTCGTCACCATCACCCTCCATGACGACCTCTCCGCTCCCGGCGAGGTGATTGTCGACATCGCCGTCGACAAGCGCGACAAGGTGCGCGTCCACCGCATCTACATCACCGGCAACCACGTGCTGTCGTCCGGCAAAATCCAGCGTGTGATGAAGAAGACCAACGAAAACGGCAAACTCATCAACCTGTTCCGCCAGAAAAAATTCGTAATGAGCGACTTCGAGACCGACCTCGGACTCATCATCCGCAAATACAACGAACTCGGCTACCGCGACGCCCGCATCGTGGCCGACAGCGTGGTGCCTTACAGCGAAAACCGCGTCGACGTCTACATCACCATCGACGAAGGCCCCCGCTACTATATCCGCGACATCTCCTGGGTGGGCAACACGGTCTATCCCACCGAGATGCTCGACGACTTCCTCGGGATGGCTCCCGGAGACGTCTATAACCAGACCCTGATGAACAAACGCCTCACCGAGGACGATGACGCCGTCGCAAACCTATATATGGACCGCGGCTACCTGTTCTACAACCTGGTACCCATCGAAAGCGAAGTCCGCGGCGACTCCATCTCACTGGAAATGCGAATCGTCGAAGGCCCCCAGGCCCGCATCAACAACGTGGTGATCAACGGCAACGACCGCCTCTATGAAAAGGTTATCCGCCGCGAACTCCGTGTGCGCCCCGGCGACCTGTTCAGCAAGAGCGACCTGATGCGTTCCGCACGTGAAATCGCCCAGACCGGCCATTTCGACCCCGAACACATGGACATCCGTCCCGAACCGAACGAAGAAAACGGTACCGTCGACATCATCTTCGGCCTCGAATCCAAGGCCAACGACCAGATTGAATTCTCCATGGGCTGGGGACAGACAGGCATCATCGGCAAACTGTCGCTGAAATTCACCAACTTCTCTATCAAGAACCTGTTCTATCCATCGACCTACAAAGGTATTATCCCGCAAGGCGAAGGCCAGACGTTCACCATTTCGGCCCAGACCAACGCCAGATACTATCAGGCATATTCAATCTCGTTCCTCGATCCATGGTTCGGCGGCAAACGACCCAACTCGCTCTCCTTCTCGGCCTACTATTCCCGCCAGACCGGCGTCAACTCGTCCTACTACAACTCGCGCTGGCAGCAGGGTTCGTACTACAACCCCTACATGTACGGCGGCTACGGATATGGCTACGGCTACGGTAACGACTACTATCAGAACAGTTACCAGGCATCCTACGACCCCAACAAGATACTCCAGATGGTAGGCGTCAACATCGGCTTCGGCAAGCGTCTGAAATGGCCCGACGACTATTTCACCTTCACCGCCGAACTGGGCTACAACTGGTACTACCTCAAGAACTGGGACTACCTTTATTATATGAACAACGGTACGTCCAACGCCCTGGTTCTCGGTCTGACACTGGCCCGCAACTCAATCGACAACCCCATCTACACCCGCAGCGGCTCGCAGTTCTCCCTCAACCTGTCGCTCACGCCTCCGGCATCGTGGTTCTCGGGCAAAAAGGACTGGAAACGCCTATCCGAAACCGATACCGACGCCGCCCGCAAGCAACTATACCGCTGGATTGAGTATTGGAAACTGCGTTTCAAATCGCGCACCTACACCCCGCTGTGCAATGCCGACGGAACATACACCCCCGTGCTGATGACCCGTGCCGACTTCGGTCTGCTGGGTTCCTACAACCGCTATCTCAAATCGCCCTTCGAGACATTCTATGTCGGCGGCGACGGCATGTCCGGTTCCTACACCTACGCCACCGAGACAATCGCCCTGCGCGGTTACGACAACGGCGCCCTCACCCCCTACGGCAAGGACGGCTACGCATACACACGCCTGGGCATGGAAATCCACTTCCCCCTGATGCTGCAGCCCACAACCACCATCTATGCCCTCGGATTCATCGAAGGCGGTAATGCCTGGACTTCGGTCAGCGCATTCAACCCCTTCCAACTCAAACGCAGCGCCGGCGTCGGCGTCCGCATCTTCCTGCCTATGGTCGGTATGATGGGTATCGACTGGGCCTACGGTTTCGACCGCGTAGAAGGCTACAAAGGCGGCAGCCACTTCCACTTCATCCTCGGTCAGGAATTCTAAACCGCTGCTAAACCTTTTGTCTGCTGAAACGTCTTAAAGATATATCAACTGAAAAACAAAGACAGCAAAATGAAAAAATTAGTCATCGCCTTTCTGCTGATTATCGCAGGTATAGCATCAGCCAACGCCCAGAAATTCGCGCTAGTCGACATGGAATATATTCTCCGCAACATTCCGTCATACGAAATGGCGTCGGAGCAACTCAACCAACTTTCCCAGCGCTGGCAGCGCGAAGTGGAGGCCGTGGGTAAGGAAGCCGAAACAATGTACCAGAATTTCCTGGCCGACAAGGTTTTCCTGACCGACGACCAGATAAAGGAACGCGAGCAGGAAATCGTGGCCAAGGAAAAGGAAGCCACCGACCTGCGTTTCAAATATTTCGGCCCCGAAGGCGAACTCTACAAAAAACGCCTCTCGCTGCTCAAACCCATCCAGGACGAGGTCTATGAAGCCATCAAGCAGGTGGCACAGCAACGCGGCTACCAGGCAATCTTCGACCGTGCATCCTCGGCCAACATAATTTTCGCCTCGCCGTCCATAGACATTTCCAACGAAGTGCTGGCACGCCTCGGCTACGCACAATAACTATAACCAAGCAATCATTAATAAACTAATTATACCACCATGATTAAAAAAATCCTTCTTGCCATCCTCATGGCGCTCCCTCTGACGGCTGCCGCCCAGAAATTCGGCACTGTAAACGTCGAACAGGTACTCACTGCCATGCCCGAATTCACGGCCATGCAGACCCAGATAACCGAAGCCTCGAAAAAATATGAGGCCGAGTTCCAGAAACTCGTCGAGGAAATCAACAAACTCATCGCCGACTACCAGGCTATCGCCGACGACCCCAACACTCCTCAGACCATCAAGGAACGCCGCATGCAGGAAATCCAGGACAAGCAGGCTACCGTTGAACAGTTCCGCCAGACCGCAACCCAGGACCTCCAGCGTCAGCAGGAACAACTCGTTGCTCCCATCCAGGCCCGCATCAACGAAGCCATCAAGGCTGTAGGCACCGAAGGCGCTTTCACCTTCATCTTCCCCTTCGATCCCAACCTGGTTCTCTACCAGGGCAGCGCCGTTGTCGATGTCACTCCGTTGGTGAAACAGAAACTCGGACTGCAATAAACATTCGTCCATACAGAATCCACATAGCCGCAGCGCCCGTCACGGGTGTTGCGGCTGATTTATTTCACCGCCACTTGCTCGTGAGGCTGGAAATTAGTAACTTTGCATTGAAAATCATAACGGCTCTGTAGTTCAACGGATAGAACAAGGGTTTCCTAAACCTTAGATCGGGGTTCGATTCCCCGTGGGGCTACTCGCAAAAGGCACGCCATCCCGCGCGCCTTATTTTATGCCCCCGCACCCTGTTTATTGCCTATCCATTTATCAAGCCGCACGGAATGGGCGGCCGGGCTTGCAAATTAACATTCAGGAACTTTTTTTGAACACATGCAAACAAGACCAAGGGACATAAAGTTGAGAATATGTTTTAAAACATATTTTACATACTATACTGTATAACAATCGGTTATTGACATAAACAACGTCCAACTCCGGCGGTTTAGATTTTTTTAATACACACCGATTTCATTGTTCCACGACAATTTTGTAAATTTGAAGTGCCTGAAAGAACGACTTAAGATTTATTAACAACCATGGAACAAACGTTCATAATCCTAAAACCCTCGGCAATAAAACGCAGCCTCGTCGGCGATGTCCTCACCCGTTTCCAGCGCAAAGGGCTGGTGATTGCAGGCATCAAGATGATGCAACTTGACGAAGCCATTCTCCGTGTACACTACGCCCATCTGGTGGACCGTCCGTTTTTCCCGTCGCTGGTAAAATCAATGACTTCCACACCCGTCATCGTGATGGTGCTCGAAGGCAAGGACGTTGTGAACGTGGTCCGCGCCATGGTAGGCGCAACCAACTGCCGCGCCGCCGCTCCAGGCACAATCCGCGGCGACTTTGGCATGTCGGGCCAGGAAAACATTATCCACGCCAGTGACAGCCCCGAGAACGCCGTGATTGAAATCAACCGTTTCTTCAGCCCCTCGGAGATTTTCTCCTACGGGATGCCGACAACATCTTCCGTCTACGCTCCCGACGAAATGAACTGACAAACCTCTCTCTTGCTATAATCTCTCCAAAACAATGCTTCAAAAAATGACACTTCGCTCCAAATTCACAATACTTGCAACAATCGCCGCAGCCATTCTCGGGACGGGAACGGCCAACGCACAGAACTACCGCCTGCCCGGCCAGCACGCCCAGCAGCACGGCGACCTGATTGCCAGCCAGGGCACAGGCTCCGTCGAGGTAGGCAATACCACCCGCTATCTCGAATCCCTCTTCGCCGAGGAGGAAGAACCCGAATTCGATATCTATACCGAAGGCTGGGAAAGCGGATTTGTGAACTGCTACACCGGAATCGAAGTACCCCAGACCGCCGTTATCGACGTACGCAATTTCCACATGCCCCATCCGGGCTACATCACCTCGCCCTACGGCTATCGCCGCCGTTTCCGCCGCATGCACAAAGGAATAGACATCAAGGCCAACACCGGCGACACCATCCGCGCCGCCTTCGACGGCAAGGTGCGTCTCACCAAATACGAAGCCCGAGGCTACGGATACTACGTTGTGGTTCGCCACACCAACGACCTTGAAACCGTCTACGGTCACCTGAGCAAATTCCTTGTCAAGCCCGACCAGACCGTTCGCGCCGGCGACCCCATCGCCCTTGCCGGCAACACAGGCCGCTCTTTCGGCTCCCACCTGCACTTCGAGACCCGCTACATGGGCTATGCAATCAACCCCGCGGCCATCTTCGATTTCCCCAACCAGACAACACACACCGACTTTTATACTTTTGACAAGAACACCTATCAGCAGGCACGCAACTTCTCGCCCGAGGCCAACGAAGCCTACGCCCGCGAATACCGTGCCACGCACCACGTGGAATACGGCTCGTCGCGCGGCAGCAGTTCTTCGGCACGTCGCTCTTCACAGACATACACCGTGCGCCGCGGCGACTCCCTGAGCCGAATCGCCTCGCGCAACGGCACCACCGTCCGCGCCCTCTGCCGTCTGAACGGAATCAAATCGTCGGCAAAACTGCGTCCCGGGCAGAAACTCAGGATACGCTGACAACTGTCTGCCACACACACTGATAAAACATTCACAAGATATAACGGGAGTTCTGCGACAGCACGGACTCCCGGACTTGTAAAAAGACACGGGAGCAGAAAATCTTAAAAGCAGTTTATCTCCACATTCATCACACGGACGCCATGCCACGACTTACTTTTGCCAGAATCGCGTCAATCCTCATCCTCGTCGTCCTGCTGCCGGCTACGCTGTGCGCCCGCAATCCCGAAAAGGAATACCGGAAGATTATCGAGCGTTACGACGTGGCCGACGTGGTACTCCGCGCGGATGATGCCGCCGAATTCTGGCAACTCCTCATAGCCACCGACCCCGACTACCGCTCCACGGCCAAATCACTGGCAGGGAAAGGCGACCGCGACCCCAAGAAACAACTAGCGGCACTGATGGAAGCCAGTTCAGGCTATTTCGCCGAAGTTCCAACCCTGCCCCAGCACTATTCCCTGGCCGAGGAAATTGTGGACCGGTCCGGAATCCGCAGTGTCTGCCCCCTGACGATGCTCACCGTGACCGCCGACAATGATGCGGCCGTCTTCGGCTATCCCAACGGATATATGTTCATTACCGGCGGCCTCCTTGACGTGGCCGGCAACGACACCACGGCACTCGAAGCGATATTCGCCGCCGAGGCCGCCCACTATGCCTTGCAGCACGCATACGCGCATATGCTCTACGAAAAAAAACGCGCACGGCGTAGCCTGTGGGGTAAAATCCTTGCCGCCATCGGCGTCTTCACTGCCGGTGTCGTACTCGAGGAGGTCACCGACCAGTATTTTCCCGGGCTTGAATTCGGCACCATGTTCTCTGGCATAATACTTATGAGCGACACCCGCCACCGCTATGTGATGCAATACACGCCACAACAGATATATGCCGCCGACATCATCGCCTACCGTCTAATGCAGGTACGAGGCTTCAGCGGACGCACCTACATCAACGCCCTGCGCCGTTGCGGATATCATATAGACGCCTCTCTGCCTTCGGCTGCCGACTATCCGACGGTCGACCAGCGCCTGGGGCTGCTGGAATACCTCGACAGTCATCCCGAACTGAGGCAGAAAGTCAAAAACCGACGCGCAAAGCCGCGTGATTAATTACAACGATAACATAAAACAATAGGTACAAATAATTGTTTCCCTTATAATCAATTTATAAGAAACATACAACACTCAGTCAAAATGAAACTCCGCAGGATAGTCCCGGTTGTAGCAGCCGCGGCCATTGTGTCGTCGGTGATGTCGTGCAATCGCCGGGAAAACAACGATTCCATCAGTTTTGAGATTCTCAACGCCTCGGCAGCGTTCCGACTGGAGAATTCAGCGAAAGATTTCGGCATGGATTCCGACCTTGTAATCGTCGATTCCGTCTCGATGGTAATGCCTGAAATAATTTTCGGCCAGGACGCCGGCATGCTGAAAGACAGCATCATGTCGGCGGCTTTCGACACCGTTTGTGAGAAAACCTCAGACGCCATCGACAGATTCTATTCAAACAGCCTTGAGGATTTCGGCTATTCCGCCACACGGCGCCACGCCACAGGCCTCACATTTGAATATGCCGACGGTATCAGCCTCGTCACAGGCAATGTGCTCTCGCTCACGCCCTCGATGCTCACATACCTCGTTACGAACTATGTCTACTATCCCCGCGCGGCCCACGGCATGACACAGACACGCTATATAACATACTACATCTCCGACGCCCGCATCCTTTCGCTTTCCGACCTCTTCACTCCTGAAGGTCTGGAAAAACTGCCGGCGATGATTGCTGCACGCGCCGCCAAACTCCGCTCCCAACTTGGCCCGACCGATATCAAGGCCCTACCCTCGACCGGCAATTTCTATATCGACGTCAACGGATCGGTGGTATTCGTATATCAGCCATACGAAGTGGCAAGTTACGCCCAGGGCGAAATTACCGTACCATTCTATGCCTACCAGTTGAGCGACCTTATGACTCCCGAAGGACTGAAAATATTCGGATTGTCGAAAGCCGATTCAAACATCTGATTCCGTATCCGCCCAACGCCAAACCATAAAAAAAGGACCCGCGTCCCGAAAGCCTTGACGGCCCGGACGCGGGTCCTTTTATGTATGGTTTAGCCCGATTATTCGTTTTCGGCGGCGGCGCGACGCAAAGTCATCAGTTCGTTGCCGTCCTCGTCGAGCAGCATCACGGCATCGTGAGAACCACTGATCACGGAGGCAGTCTTTTCAAGGGCCACGAGCATCGACGTCTCCTGCGAGGTGAAGGGGCATGCCATGCGTGTCACACCCATATTGCTGAAATCAATGGCGTTGCTGCGGCGATGGTCCATATAGATGGTACCGTTGAAATAGTTGCAGCCCGTGTTGCCGTGAAGTTTCTTTTCGGAAAGATCGAAGAAGATATCGGCGGG
>CAJJOO010000038.1 GCA_905193395.1 uncultured Porphyromonadaceae bacterium | reverse complement strand
ATCCCTCCCCTACTTCATCGTCACGGACACTGCCGGACGACAGTTGTGGCGCGGCGCTTCGGCACGCCTGGCCCGCTCGGCCGTCATTACCCGCCTGCCTTCGGCTTCACGCTAATCCACGGAAATCCAGACACAGATGCTCATCAAGACCTTTGCAGCCGCCGTTCGCGGCATCGACGCCATTATCGTAACTATCGAGGTATCAGTGGAACGCGGTGTGAAGTACTGCATCGTGGGCCTGCCCGACACCGCGGTCAAGGCAAGCCACCAGCGTGTCATGTCGGCCATCGGCCAGAGCGGTTTCACCATGCCCCGAAAAAGCGTGGTCGTGAACCTGGCTCCAGCCGATGTGAAGAAGGAAGGCGCCAGTTACGACCTGCCTATCGCCATCGCCCTGATGGTGGGCATGGAACTGATATCCGCTCCCGACCTGGAAAAATACATAATCCTCGGCGAACTATCACTCGACGGCTCCCTGCGGCCCGTGGGAGGCATCCTGCCCATGGCCATCGAGGCGCGCCGCCAGGGCTATAAGGGAATCATCGTGCCCGCAGCCAACGCCACCGAGGCCGCCGTCGTCGACCGCCTCGAGGTATACGGAATGTCGACGCTACGCGAGGTCCTCGACTTTCTGTCCGGAGAGTCGCATCCCGAGCCTGTAAGTTTCGACACTCGCGCCGAGTTTGCCCGTGCCCAGCAACAGTTCGACTACGATTTCAGCGAGGTCAAAGGCCAGGAGGAGGTGAAACGCGCCTTCGAGATAGCCTGCGCCGGCGGCCACAACATTCTGCTCGTGGGGCCTCCCGGCTCAGGCAAGTCGATGCTGTCAAAACGCCTGCCCTCTATCATGCCGCCGCTGACGCTCTCCGAAGCCCTTGAAACCACAAAAATACATTCCGTGGCGGGAAAACTCAAAAACGGCTCGCGGCTGATGACGACCCGCCCCTTCCGCGCACCCCATCACACCATCTCGCCCGTGGCCATCGTAGGCGGCGGCTCCAATCCCATACCCGGCGAAATCTCCCTGGCCCACAACGGCATACTGTTTCTGGACGAATTCCCCGAATTTCCCCGGCCCGTCCTGGAAGTGCTGCGCCAGCCGCTCGAAGACCGTCACATCACCATCTCGCGCGCACGCTACACCGTCGACTATCCCGCCGGCTTCATGCTCGTGGCCTCGATGAATCCCTGCCCCTGCGGCTACTACAACCACCCCACCAAGCCCTGCACCTGCCCGCCCGGCGCCGTATCGCGCTATCTCGGGCGCATTTCCGGTCCCCTGCTCGACCGTATCGACATCCAGGTGGAAATCCGGCCCGTGCCCTTCGAGAGGCTCAGCGCCCGCAGCGACGGCGAAAGCAGCGCCGACATCCGCCGCCGTGTAATTGCCGCACGCGCCATCCAGACCGCCCGCTTTGCCGGCGAACCCCACATCCACACCAACGCCCAGATGAACACGCGGCTGCTGAACCGCTGGTGCGCTCTCGACGCCGAATCCATGGACATCCTGCGCCGCGCAATGGTGAAATACGACATGAGCGCCCGCGCCTACGACCGCATCCTGAAAGTGGCCCGCACCATCGCCGACCTCGCCGCCTCCGACGCCATCCGTCCCGACCACATCCGCGAAGCCATCCGCTACCGCAACCTCGACCGCGCCTCCTGGGGCCAGTCAACAGGCAAAGGAGGAGTATAACACATTGATTCATCAGATGATACTCAATTCGTTCGATTTTCTCATCATGCTGCCGGCGGTTCTGATTGTCTATGCCTGTGTGGCATGGATGTGCCGCAACAGCCGTCACGTAGCGGCGTTCTCGGCCGTGGCGCTGACAGCGATTTCCTACGGATTTTTTATCACATATCAGCCTACGGGCGCCCTGTTCCTGTTTGTCGTCACGCTGCTCACCTGGGTCTTCTCCCTGATTCTGCACCGCACGGCCTCACGGCCGCTGCTGCACCGGCGCATATTGGTGACGGCGTTCGCTACGCTGGTCCTCGCTCCGCTGCTCGTGTTCAAATACAGCCACTTCATCGCCGACCTTTTCTCGCGCCTCGCCGGGAATATAGCCTGGGACGCACCTGTGGCACCCGCCGGGGCCGCACTGGTGGTGCCGCTCGGAATCTCGTTCTTCACATTCCAGGCCATCGGCTACATGTGGGACGTGTACCGCGAGAAGGTCGCGCCCGAACGCAACTTCCTTTATTACATGCTTTTCGTAGGCTTCTTCCCTCAGATTGCCTCCGGCCCCATCAGCAAGGCCGCCGAACTGCTGCCCCAGATCCGTAATCCCCGCACAATACGCTATACGGATTTCACCGAGGGTGCCCGCTACATGCTATGGGGCTATTTCCTGAAAGCCGTCGTGGCCGACCGCCTGGCAACCTTCGTCAATCCGGTCTATGCCGATTACTCCAACTTCTCCGGTCTGACCTGCTTCACAGCCTCGGTGTTCTATTCTTTGCAAATATACGGAGATTTCGCCGGATATTCGCTTATCGCCCTGGGGGTCGGCCGTCTGTTCGGATTCGACCTCATCAACAACTTCCGCCGTCCATACCTGAGCCACAGCGTGACGGAATTCTGGCGGCGATGGCACATTTCGCTCACCCGCTGGCTCAAGGATTATGTCTATATCCCTCTGGGGGGCAACCGGCGCGGTCGCGGCCGCACCTATGGCAACATTATGGCCACTTTCGCCGTCAGCGGTCTGTGGCACGGCGCCAATCTCACATTTATCATATGGGGTGCCATTCACGGCTTCGTGCAGTGTATCGAACGCCTTGCACATGCCGGGGAACGGCCTTCATCGCGAATCATGCTGTTCGTCCGCATCTCCATGACCTTCCTCATTGTCAATTTTGCCTGGATATTTTTCCGCTTGCCCTCGATGCACGATGCTGTGGCTGTAATCCGCCGTATATTCACGCTGGCTCCCGGCGCGGCCCTCGTTCCCGACAAGTCCTCGATGGCACTGATAGCCTTCGGACTCACCATGCTGTTTGTCTCTGAAATCGCCGAGGAACTCGGCTCGGGCCTCCGCCTGTTGCGCAACCGCCGCCGCTGGGTGCGTTATCTGGCGTTCACCGGGCTGCTGTTCATTATCCTGACAATGGGAGTCCTGGATTCCGGTCAGTTCATCTATGTAAATTTCTGACCTGCAATGCGTACGATAGGCAAAACAATCATAACAACGGCGATTGTAATCGCACTGCTGGCGCTCGCCGACCTGGCTTTCGGAAGAATAATGGAGGGCATGCGCGATGCATCGCGCGGCGGCGACACCCGCAACACCCACTATATCAACACCTCGCTGACGGACTCGGTGATTATACTGGGCTCGTCGCGCGCAAACCATCATTACGACCCATCGATTCTTGCCGAGAAATTCGGAACCTCGGCCTACAACTGCGGTTTCGACGGAAACGGTATAATCCTGGCATACAGTTTCGTGAACAATATGCTGCAACGCGGACACCGACCGCGCATGATCATATACGACTTTTTCCCGGCATTCGACCTGAACGACAATAACGACCGCGGCAAGGCGCTATCGCGCATGCGGTCTTATTACAAAATCGACGGCATGCAGGAAATAATCGACGATATCGACCCGAACGAATATGTCAAACTCCACCTCGCGTCCTACCGCTACAACACGACTTTCCTGCAAGTCATCAGCGACTATTTCAAGCCCCAACAGCATGCCGAGGCCGGATTCAAGCCAATGGACGGCAGCATGTCGACGCAGTTCACGGACAGGCCCGAACCGGCCCGTCCGGTCGATTCCATCAAGGCCAAATACCTGCGGCGCCTGGTCGAGACCTGCCGCCGCGAAGGAATCAGACTCGTGATGGTGGTATCGCCCTACTATTTCAAGCCCTCGCAGGCCGAACGACAGCGCTACGACAGTCTGTACAGCCTATATGTGGGCATGGACGTACCGCTGCTCTACTTCAAGAACCTCGAAGGAATATCGGGCAACGACAGTCTGTTCGTCGATCCTTCGCACATGAACCGCGAGGGCGCCCGAAGGTTCAGCACAATGCTTGCCGACACTCTCGCGAGCCTTTTCCAGCCCTGAAACAACCTGAAATCATCCGCCACCGACGTAGCAAAACCTTAACATCCCGACCCAACCATGAAACTGATTCTCCCTCCACGCCCACAGGGCATTCCGCCGGAACTCGAAACCCGGCGACTCACCGTAATCGGAGCCAACGGTGCCGGCAAGACCCGCTTTGCCGAGGCGATGGCACACAACATGGGAGACAAGGCTTTCCGCCTGTCGGCGATGCGGGCCATTTTCGACCACACATCCGAGGATCCCTCGCCCACGTCCATCGACTCGCTCTATCACGCCGCCGTGGAAAATTCGCCGCTGATACGGCCCGACATCAGAGGGGCTTTCAGCCGCCTTATGGCCCTGATTGTAAACGATACGGCCCTCGACCTGCTGTCACGGCGCCTCGAAGGCACCCCGCCCGCCTCGGGAAGCCTCGAGCACTTGATTGAAGGATGGCGACGCATCTTTCCGGACAACAACATCCTGCTGACCCGCGGCCGCCTGCTGGTTAAGGGCGAAGGCGACGCCTATCCCGCCGCACGGATGTCGGCCGGCGAAAAGACCGTGCTATTCTATCTCGGCGCCGTCACCATGGCGCCCCCTGAGGCTATGGTGCTGATTGACTCACCCGAAATGTTTCTCCATCCGTCCACGGTCCGCCCGCTGTGGGACATGGTGGAATCGCTGCGGCCCGACTGCACCTTTGTCTACGTGACCCATGACCTGGGCTTTGCCGCCGCACACGGCGGCGACCTGCTTTGGGTCAAGGCCTGCGACACCGAACACGGTACCTGGCAGTATGAACAGATAAAAAGCGCCGAAGGTCTGCCGGACGATGTGTACCTCGCCATCCTGGGCGAAAGGAAGCCGGTGCTGTTTATCGAAGGTGATTCCAGACATTCCTACGACGCGCGGCTCTATCCGGCTGTCTTCCCGGAATGTACGGTCAAGCCGCTGGGCAGTTGCGAGCGGGTGATCGAGGCCACGCGTTCGTTCAACGCCGTGCAGTCGTTCCACAATCTGGCGGCCCGCGGAATCGTGGACCGCGACCGTCGCACCGACTCCGAAGTTGCGTATCTGCGGCGCCGCGGCGTACTGGTGCCCGACGTGGCCGAAATCGAGAATCTGTTTCTGCTCGAGGATGTGGTGAAAACCGTGGCCGAAGCCAACGGCCGCGACCCGGAGAAGGCATTCGGCCGCGTGCGCCGCAATCTCCTCTCGCTGTTCCACGCCAACATCGAACAACAGGCCATGGAACACACACGCCACCGCATCAAGCGCGAAATCCAGACCCGCGTCGACGGCCGTTTCGGCAACATCCGGGCGATGGAACAGCATCTCGACGGATTGATGGACCTTGTCAATCCGCGCGGCATATATCAGGAATTCCGCAAGGAGTTCGAGAACATCGCCGCAGCGCAGGATTATCGAGCGGTCCTGCGCAAATTCAATTTCAAACCGATGATTACGCAGACGCGCGTCGCATCGATTACCGGTTCAGGCAACGACGACCGCCACACGTATCCCGAGCGCGTGCTGCACTTGCTGGGCCGCAGCGGAAGCCCTGAATCCGAAAGAATCCGGGCGGCAATCCGCCGCGCCTTCGGACTCTGAACCGGAATCGCAGCCATCAGGGCAGCGATACGGTATCGATGGTGTTGCGGAGGGGATACCAGACGAACCCGCGCAGATTTCCGATTCCCATTTCGGCAAGCAGTGAGGCATACCGGCGCACCTGTTCGGCATGCGAGGGGTCGGATGTGGCGGTGAACTTATAGTCGATAATATCCACAGTACCGGCCGAGGTCCACACCACGCGGTCAGGGCGCTTGTTGATTCCGTAACGGCCGTCATGGATTGTATGTTCGTTCAATACGCGCGGCGCCTCGGAGTCGAACCACGCCGCGGCTGTGTCGCCCGCGGCCTCGAAGGCCCGGTGGAGCATATCGCGGTAACCATCGGCCAGACCTGCCGGAGCGATACGGTCGACGGCATTGTCAAGATCGTCAATGGTATTCATCAGCGAAAGGATGGCATGGAGGTCTGTGCCGCGCGTTGCGGCAGCATCGCGAGCCGCCGTCGGTGGCAGATTGGTGCCGTCGTCATCGCGGCTGTCGGTATCGCCGTAATTGTCGCCGGCGGTGTATTCGGAGTTGTCAAGATAGGCATCGGGGTCGGACGAAAGGTCGTCGACACAGGTCATCTGGCGATTGAGGTTCGTGAATTCCACGGCAAAGGGCGGCGGAGGTACCGGCTGCGGCTTCAGAACGGCCCGGGAGTCGGTCTTCTTCGCTTCGCATGGCAGCGGTTCGGTGGGAGCGCCCAGAATTATGGAGCCGTCGGTAAATTGCGTGGGAACGGCACAGTAGATGTTGCCATCCGGAACCGCCGGCCCGTTGATTGCATCGAGCATAGTCCGGGTCATGGGCCGGATACTTGAGCGCGAATCCGGCTTCATCATGTTCACATGCAGTTCGCGAACGGCACGGGTGAAGGCCACATAGGCTACGTTGGTGTTGTCGGCCATCCCGAGGCAATGCTGCTGCCGGATCTGGTCGGCAAAAGGCGACAGCGGATGCTGAAGCACCTTTGAGACCTCGGCGGAAATAATCGGCGGGACATTGCCCGGAGAAATCTTGTTGAAATGGTCCAGAGTGTCGAGGTCGAACCACGCGCGGCCCGGTTCGGCATCGAAGTCCCAGTCCATCGCCGGTATATGCACGCAATCCCATTCCAGACCCTTGGCCTTGTGTACGGTGAGGAGCGAGACAGCGTCGGCGTCGCCGCCGCAACTGATGGATTCCTTGGCCGACACGCTTTCCCAGTATTTCAGGAACGCATGAACCGTGGGAATCCCGTCGGCAGCGAAATTATTCACGAGGTCTGTAAAAGCCGTGATATACGGCAACTCGGCGGCTCGTACGTCGGCAGGAATTTTGCGGCTGATAATGGCCTCGACAAGTGCAGGCAGGTTGGCCGGGGCCAACCTGCGGATTTCAGCGATATCGTCGGCCAGTGATTCCGCCGCCGGACACACCGTGTCGTCAAGAGCCTTGTGCAGGGCTTCGGACGATTCCTCGCCGTGGGCCACGAAGTATTCATAGCGGTCGGCCAGCATCTCGCAAAGCCGCTTGAACGAGCGCGGGCGCTTTTCCTCGGGCGCCGCAGGTTCCTCGGGGACGGCCGGCGATATCTGCTCGCCGGCGTATGCCTTGTCGATGATTTCAAGGATGCTGACAATCAGGCGCACGGCCGGCGACGAGGCCACCATCAGGGATTCCTCGCTGACGATGCGTATCTCGGGATAGCGCTCGATTAGAAAGCGGGCGATTTCGGCGCCGGTCTTGTTGTTGCGGAAGAGGATGGCGATGCTGCGCCATGGATAACCGCGCCGGTGCTGGTCTAGAATCGTCTGCGCCATAATCTCGAAAGCGGCAGTACGGACATCCGGAACACCGTCGGGCATGCAGGCCGCGGCCTTGTCGGGCGGCAGAACGGCGCTGACAGTCTTCCCGGGGTCTATGGCGAGGTCGTTGAGACGCACATAGCCCGTCAGGGCAGCAGTGTTTTCGGGCAGCGACTGTGCCACGCCGGCATATCCCGATATCCCGCAGGAACCGGCCAGGAGCGTGAACAGCGTGTTGTTGAAACGCACCAGAAGGTGGGCGCTGCGGTAATTGGTGTTCTCGCCGGGTTTATCCCCGCGCAGAACGCAGTTCCCGGGGAAATCTACATCGGCCACACGGGTGCCGAGCAGGGAACTGTCAGCGCTGCGCCAGCGATATATTGACTGCTTCACGTCGCCGATGATGAGGCTGTCGTCCGTGTCGAGCGACTGCGACACCAGCGGCCGCAGGTTGTCCCACTGCATCACCGAGGTGTCCTGGAACTCATCGATAAGGAAATTGCGGAGTTCGACACCGAGGCGTTCGTAAATAAAGGGTGTCTCGTCGCCGTTTATCACTGTGCGCAGCAATGCATTGGTGTCGGACAGCAGAATCATATTGTTGTCGCGGCGGAAATCATTGATATACTTATCTATATACGATATGGCTCGCAGCGAGCCCAGCCCTGCGATGACTTTTTTGTATATTCCGGAAAGGACGGCCGCGCTTTCCAGGGCTTCAAACCATTGGCAAAGAGCATCTTTTGTGGCCGGCGCCGGGACCGTATTCTTTTTAAATACGCTCTGGGCGATAGCGTCGAAATCGCCGCTT
This sequence comes from uncultured Porphyromonadaceae bacterium, assembly GCA_905193395.1. Taxonomy (GTDB): domain Bacteria; phylum Bacteroidota; class Bacteroidia; order Bacteroidales; family Muribaculaceae; genus CAG-873. The sequence continues at coordinate 502 of CAJJOO010000038.1, read as the reverse complement.
TTGAGGGCGGCAAGATAGCCGGACATTTTTGCCGGGTCGTCGAGCCCGTCGCCCGGAGTGCCGTCGAGCGTGGAGACTATGCGGTCAATGACAAATTTTTTCATCGCCTTGACATCGCCGCAATCATCCGTCACGGCCTGAATCGCCGCACGGGCCTTTGCGGCGAGATCGGCCGTAAGGAAATCGCAGCGGGCCTTCAGATCGGATACAAAGGTATCGAGGCGGCCGGGGTCTGCCAGATAATCGGCCACATCTGCGGCACGGCGGGCGAAATTCTCGTCGAAGGTCACCGCAAACATTTTATTATAGAAAAATACAATCTTTGGAGCCGATATGAACCGGAAGAAAAGGGAGTTATGATCGCTTATGCTTCCATGTACGGAAATACCGAAAATATGGCAGAAATCCTTGCCGTTATGCTGGCAGAGGCAGGCGTAAAAAACATTCATATGCATAACATTTCCAAGACCCATGTATCCGAACTGATTTCCGACAGCTTCAA
>CAJJOO010000037.1 GCA_905193395.1 uncultured Porphyromonadaceae bacterium | reverse complement strand
AAAATCGTACAATTGATAAAAGTGGTTAAGGGTTTATCTTGTTAAACTTATAATAGTTTAATTTAACACTTACTTATTAACGTTTTAGTTGTTATAGTTGTAACTTTGTGTCGTAAATAGGCGGCACAAATGTACCTGCTGCTGCAACCATTAATCTTCATAAAACAAAACATACACCAAGCAACAGACCATGACCGAATCTGTAAATATCCGCGACCTGAATGCTCTGGTCGCATCAAAGGCCGGTTTGGCCCAACTCATAACCCACGGCATGGACCGCACCATCGTAGGCCAGAAACATCTTGTCGACTCGCTGCTCATAGCCCTGCTTTCGGGCGGCCACATCCTTCTGGAAGGTGTTCCCGGTCTGGCAAAGACCCTCGCCATCAAGTCGCTGGCCCAACTTATCGACGCGCATTTCAGCCGCATCCAGTTCACGCCCGATATGCTCCCCGCCGACGTTGTGGGTACAATGGTCTACAGCCCCCGCACCGAATCGTTCACCGTCAAGAAAGGCCCGGTGTTCGCCAACCTCGTTCTGGCCGATGAAATCAACCGCGCCCCCGCCAAGGTGCAGAGCGCTCTGCTCGAAGCCATGCAGGAACACCAGGTGACTATCGGCGACGAGACTTTCACCCTGAAAGAGCCGTTCCTGGTGATGGCCACACAGAACCCCATCGAGCAGGAAGGAACATATCCCCTGCCCGAAGCGCAGGTGGACCGTTTCCTGATGAAGGTGATTATCGGCTATCCCTCGCGCGAGGAGGAACGTGTGATCGTGCGCCAGAACATCGCCGCCGAGCACCCCTTTCCCGCCCCTGTGGTACATCCTTCCGAGATTATCGAGGCGCAGAAGGTGGTAGAGCAGATTTACGTGGACGAAAAAATCGAACGCTATATCGTCGACATCGTATTCGCCACACGATTCCCCGGCGAATGTGGTCTTGAAGACTTGCAGGGCATCATCGCCTACGGCGCATCGCCCCGTGCCTCCATCGGTCTGGCCCGCGCCGCCCGTGCCTACGCTTTCCTCCACGGCCGCGGCTACGTTGTGCCCGAGGATGTGATTGCCGTGTGCCACGACGTGCTACGCCACCGCATCGGCCTCACCTACGAGGCTGAAGCCAACAACATTACCACCGACGAAATCATCACCGGCATTCTGGATAAGATTCAGGTACCCTGACCCTTCGGCAACCCCTTTATTGACTGACCGTGATTATGGACGCCAATGAATTGCTGAAACGGGTTCGCCGTATCGAAATAAAGTCGCGCGAACTGTCGCAGAACATCTTTGCCGGCGAGTATCACTCGGCCTTCAAGGGCCGCGGCATGATGTTCTCGGAAGTGCGCGAATACCAGTACGGCGACGATACACGCGACATTGACTGGAACGTCACCGCACGCGCCGGACGACCCTACGTAAAGGTCTACGAAGAGGAGCGCGAACTGACGGTGATGCTGCTGATTGATGTCTCCGGTAGCGGCGAATTCGGTGCCGCGGGCGTCGAGAAGCGCGAGATGATTGCGGAAATCGCAGCCACTCTGGCATTTTCGGCCACGCAGAACAACGACAAAATCGGCGCACTCTTCTTTTCCGACAAAATCGAGAAATTCATACCTCCGCGCAAGGGACGCAAGCAGATTCTGCTGATTATCCGCGAATTGCTGGACTTCGAGCCGCAGAGCCGCGGAACCGACATCGCCCATGCCCTGCGTTATTTCACCGACGCCATGCGCAAGCGTTCCGCCGCTTTTGTTATCTCTGATTTCATCGATGCTGACGACTATCGCCACGCCTTGCAGATGGCCCGCAATAAGCACGATGTCAGGGCTATCCAGGTATATGACAAACGTGACACCCAGTTGCCCGACGTCGGCCTGATGCGTGTACGCGACCTGGAGACCGACTCCCTGATGTGGGTCGACACATCGAGCAAACGCGCCCGGCAGGCCTATGCCAAATGGTGGTACGACCGCCAGCAGGCTATGGCCGAGACGCTGATGTCCAGCCGCGTGAATTATGTTTCCGTAGCCACCGACGAGGACTATGTCAAGGGCCTCGTGGGGCTGCTGCAAAACAGGATTAAGAAATGAAACGCACACTCCTCACCATATTATGTTTAGTGGCGGCGATGGCTGCCGTCACTCTCAGCGCCGCCCCCGTCAAGGTGACGGCCGCTGTCGATTCGACGGTCATGGAGATGGGTTCGCGTGCCGTCGTCACCGTCAATGTCGTCGACCCCTCGCACGGCGGCGCCGTAGTGGATATGCCCAAGGCTGGTCCCGTGTCGCGCGAACTCGATATCGTTTCGGTCGACTCGGCATCGACTCCCGCCGGCTATGAATACCGCATGACCATCCAGGCCTTTGTGCCCGGCATGCTCACCCTGCCGCCTTTCCAGTATGTAAAGGGCGGAGATACGACCCGCAGCGATGTCGTCACCGTCAAGGTGCTCCCCGTGCCTCTGGATTCCGCCCAGACGCTGAATCCCATGGACACCATCGCCGAAATGCCCCGTAAATGGTACGATTATATTCCCGACTGGACCGTCTGGGTGGTTATTGGCCTGGTGATTCTCGCCGCCGTCGCGGCCATCATCTGGCTGGTGATTCTCTACCGCCGCACCGGTTCTATCCTGCCCATACGCCCGAAGGTCATCGACCCATATGCCGAGGCTATAAAGGCCCTGGAAAATCTGCGCAGCCGCCATCTGCCCGAGAACGGCCACGACAAGGAATATTATACCTCGCTCATCGACATTCTCCGCATCTACCTGTCGCGCCGCTTCGGCATCAACGCCATGGAGATGTCGTCGACACAGATTCTGCACTCGCTGCGCGGCAATCCCGAGACGCGCAACGACCAGCCGCGCATCCGCACCATCCTGGAAATCGCCGATATGGTGAAATTCGCCAACGAGCGCCCAGTGCCCGACGACAATGTCAAATCCTACAATACCGTACTGCAGTTTGTCGAGTCGACCAAGCCGCTGCCGCCGGAACCCGACGAGGCTAAACCGCAAAAGACCAAGAAATAAATGCAATTCGCCCATCCACATATCTTATGGCTGCTGTTGCTGCTGATACCGCTGATTGTGTGGTATCTTATGAAGCAGCGCACGGCGCGTCCGTCGCTGGCAATGTCGACAACCACGCCCTTTGTCCTGATGCCCCGCACCTGGAAGCGTGTACTGCCGCATGTGGCCTTCGCCCTGCGACTGGCCACAATCGCCTGCGTGATTGTGATTCTGGCCCGTCCGCAGTTGAAGGACCGCTGGAGCACCTCGTCGACCGAAGGCACCGACATCGTCATTGCCCTTGACATCTCGACCAGTATGTATGCCCGCGACTTCGAACCCGACCGTTTCGAGGCCGCCAAGGCTGTGGCCGCGAAGTTCATCCAGGGCCGTGAGAGCGATAACATCGGTCTGGTGATTTTTGCCGGAGAAAGCCTCACCGGCGTGCCCATGACCGGTGACCGTGCCCAGTTGCTCAACTATCTCGCCGGACTGAACATCGGCGTCCTCGAGGACGGAACCGCCATCGGCGACGGCCTCGTAACCTCGCTCAACCGCCTGAAAGACGGCAAGGCCCGCAGCAAGAGTATCATCCTCATCACCGACGGTACCAACAACCGCGGCGTCGTCACTCCGGTGTCGGCCGCACAGGTGGCCGCCGAAATGGGCGTGAAGATATATGCCATCGGCGTCGGTACGAACGGCATGGCCCTCGTACCCGACCTCGATGTCATGAACCGGCCCACGTTCACGCGCCAGAAGGTGGAAATCGACGAGAAAACGCTCAAGACCCTGGCCTCTACCAGCGGCGGACGCTATTTCCGCGCCACCGACAACAGTTCGCTGGAAAGCATCTTCGAGGAAATCGACGCCATGGAGAAAACCCGTCTCGACGTGAAGATGTTCTCGCACACCGAGGACCATTACATGCCCTGGGCATGGCTGGCCCTGGCGCTGTTCCTCCTGGAAATGGCCGTGAGGTATCTGCTGATGAAACCGCTGCCGTGAGGCCACTGACAAATTTAACCGCAAGCACAGAAAAAGAAATATGTTTGATTTCGCAAATCCATATCTGTTGAACCTGCTGTGGCTGGTGCCAGCATTCTACGCCGTGTACTGGTTCGGCAGGCTGCGCCGCCGCCGTCGTCTGGCCCGTTTCGGCCATGCCGACGTTCTGGCGCATCTGATGCCCGAAGCCTCGCCCTATAAGCCGGCAATCAAGTTCGTGCTGCGGGCCGTGGCCCTCGCGGCGCTGGTCCTGGTACTGGCCCGGCCCCGTGCCGGCGAGACCACCCACGAGGAGCAGCGAGCCGGAATCGAGGTGATGATTGCTTTCGACCTTTCGCGCTCGATGCTTGCATCGTCCACCGGCGACATCAACGGCGCCTCGCGCCTTGACCGTGCCCGCCTGCTGCTTGACAAACTCATCGACCGCCTCGAAAACGACAAGGTGGGCCTGGTGGTATTTGCCGGGACGGCCAAGACCCAGTTGCCCATGACCTCCGATTTCGGCATTGCCAAGATGTATCTGAGCGAACTCTCGCCCTCCATGATGCAGTATCAGGGTACCTCTCTTTCCGAAGCCATATCTATGGCCGCCAACGGCTTCTCGCAGGCCGACGACGTCCACAAGGCCATAATCCTCATCACCGATGCCGAGGACCACGAAGGCGACGCACTCGAAGCCGCAAAGGCTGCCGCCGAAAAGGGTATCCAACTGGATGTGATAGGTCTCGGTTCGGGCGATGGCGCCCTGATTCCCGTGGGCGACGGCCGATACATGCAGGACAACGAGGGCAACGAAGTCCGCACCGCCCTCAACGAGACACTGGCACGCGACATCGCGAAGGCCGGCGACGGCATCTATGTGAACGGAGCCGCTTCAAATGCTCTCGACGTGCTGACCACGCAACTCGACAAACTCCAGAAATCCCGGTTCAAGAATGTGAAGTATAGCGCCGGTGCCGAGCAATTCCCTGTCTTTGCCTGGATTGCCTTGCTTTTCCTGGTTCTCGACCTCTTTGTCCTCGTGCGCAAGAACAGTTGGCTGAGCCGTATTAATTTCTTCAGCAAGAGTTGAACATGAAACAGATAAGAATAATCCTCATATTCCTGTCCGTTGCTTTCGGAGCCATGGCCGCGGAACAGCCCTCGACCAAGGACGAGCGCAATTTCGTCCATCAGGGGAACGTGTTTTTCAACGACAGCAACTATCACGAGGCCATCCGTTGCTACGAACGTGCCCTGGCGCTCAATCCCAACTCGCCTTACGCCCTTTACAACAAGGCTGTGGCCCTGGTCCAACTGGCCACTGACGACAATAAGGGCACTGAGAACGATCCGCGCCGCGTGGCTGCCGAAATTTTTACCGGCATAGCGAAGAACAAGGACTATCCCGCCCTGGCCGCAAGTTCGGCCTACAATCTCGGAAATATGGCCTTCAACGACGGCAAATATTCCCAGGCCGTGGAATTCTACAAGGAAAGCCTGCGAATCCGTCCCGACAGTCGTGCCTGCCGGCAGAATCTGCTGCTTGCGCTTCAGAAAGAAGAGGAACAGCAGGATCAGCAGCAACAGCAGCAGGACCAGCAACAACAGCAGGACCAGCAACAACAGCAGGACCAGCAGCAACAACAGCAACAGCAGGAGCAGCAGGCCCAGCCCGAGCAGATGTCACAGAATGCCGAGCAGATTCTGCAATCCGTCCAGAACCGCGAAAATGCCACACGCCGCCGCAACAACACTCCCGTGTCCGGACGGCCTTTCTCTGAAAAACCCTGGTAAATAATGAAATAATCCGAGTACTGCTCAATGAAACGTTTCAATATATTTATCATCCTGATACTGGCGGCCGTTTGTGCGCAGGCTGCCGTGACCTTTACCCTCGACCGGCACCGCAACGCCGTGGTGGGACGGCGCTTTGCCCTCCAGTTCCGCCTGGTTTCCGACAACCCCGACGATATCAACGCGGCCACCGATCTCAACCCCCAGCGGCTTGAAATCAAGGGTATGGACTTTTACTCCGGCCCCGAAACGACCTCGGGCAACAGTTTCTCGTACGATTCGCGTACCGGCCAGTCGCAGTCCTATTTTCTGATTATCACCTACAATTATATAGCCCGGACTGCCGGAACCACCACCATTCCCTCGCTTTCCCTCAAAGTAAAGGGGCGCACCTACAAGACCAAACCTTACACAATCGAGGTGCTTCCGGACAACCGACTGACCCCGCAGGGCGGCCAGTCGTCGGCACCCGGCATCGAACGCCGCCGCCAGGGTCGTGTCGTCGGCTCGAGTGTCGGAACCACCACGGCAAAGGACCTGATGGTAATCATCACCTTCTCGCGGAATACGGTCTACGAGATGGAACCCGTCGTGGCCAGCATAAAACTCTGTCTGAAATACGACCGCAAGTTCGGCATCGACGGCAAGTTCAATTCCGTGAAACTGCCCGTGTTCGACGGTTTCCTGGCCGAGGACCTTCCCGTTTCAAGCAACACGCAACTCGAGCGCATCGGCGGCGAGAACTACGAGACCCTGGAACTGCGCCGCTACCTGCTGTATCCCCAGAAATCCGGCCATCTGTCTGTTTCCTCGGGCGAATACGAACTGAACATCGTCGAATACGAATACCATACCCTCACCGGTGGATTCGCGCGTCCGGTCGAGGTGCCGCGCGTGATGAAGACCTCCACCAACACCGCATCGCTCAACGTCAAGCCGCTGCCCGAACCGCGTCCGGCCGGTTTCAGCGGCGCCGTCGGCAAATTTACCGTTTCGGCCGCCATCGAGCCGGAAATCATCCGTTCCAACGAATCGGCAAATTACATCCTCACGGTCAAGGGGACCGGCAACATCAAGTATCTGACCGCGCCCGAAATCACCCTGCCGGCATCGTTCGAGAAATATACCGCCAAGACCGATATCGACGCATCCTTCTCCGGCAATAATTACAGCGGCACCTTCCGCGCCACTTATCCCTTCGTGCCGCAGTCGGTGGGCAAGGTCACCGTCGACCCGCAGCCTTTCATCTATTTCGACCCCTCTACAGGCAAATATGTCACGGCCGACACCCGCAGTTTCGACCTCAACGTGCTGCGCGGCAATGCCGCCGCCGTCGGCGCTCAGAAGGCAATCGACACTCAGATGACCGACATCCTGCACATCCGTCCGCTCCCGGCCGACGTGCATGCCGCCTCCGGACCTGTGGCACGACGCGCTGTCTACTGGCTGGCATATCTGGTTGTGTTCCTCGCGTTGGTAACTGTGATTATTGTCTACCGCAGCCATGTGCGCCGCTCGGCCGATGTGGCCGGACGCCGTCTGGCCCGCGCAGGCCGTGTGGCAGGCAAGCGCTTCAAGGTTGCCCGCACGTTCCTCAAGGCCCATAAGCCGCAGGAGTTCTACGACGAACTGGCCCGCGCCCTCAAAGGCTATGTCGGTGACAAACTCGGAATGCAGTCGTCGCAACTCATCACCGACACGATTGTCGAGAAACTGCGTGGCGCCGGCGTCTCGGAGGATGTGGCCAACGAGGTTATCGCCGTCCTCAACGAATGCGAGATGGCCCGTTTCACCCCCTCGGGTTCAGAGCAGGCCATGACCGATATCTACGACCGCGCCGAAGCCGCCGTCAAGTCTATTGAAAACGTCAAGATTACAAAGGCAAAATGAAACATATCGTCATTTCTCTGATTTTCGTTTTCGCTGCCTTCGCGGCAGGTGCCGTCACTCCCGCTGCTGCCGACTCGGCTTACAGCAAGGAGAATTACGACGAGGCCATCGTGCTATACAACAGCCTTCTGGGCGAGCGCGGCCGTTCGGCCGAGATTTACTATAACCTCGGTAACGCCTACTACCGCAAAGGCGAAATCGGCAACGCCGTCCTGTCCTACGAACGCGCCCTGCGGGTGAATCCCTCGCATGCCGACGCTCGCGCCAATCTGGCCTTTGTCAATTCGCGCCTTGAGGACCGTCCCGAGGATAATAATTCCTTCCTGACTCGCCTGCACCGTTCCGTGGTGCTCTCGATGAGCGCAGATGCCTGGGCCTGGATTGCCCTCACTTCCTTCGTGCTGCTCTGCGCCGCAGTGGCCCTGTATATATTCTCGGCTAATGTAACCTTGCGCAAACTCGGTTTCTTCGGCGCCTTCGTCCTGCTGGTGCTGACTGTATATTTTGTGGTGGTGGCCATCAATGCCGCCTCGCATTTCATCGACCATTCCGAGGCCGTTGTCACCGCGCCGTCGACCCTGCTCAATTCTGCCCCGCGCCAGCCCGGTAATACCGAGAAGGTTGTCCCCCTGCACGAGGGCACCAAAGTGGAGATTATCGACTCCATCGCCACGCCCGACGATCCAGTGTCGCCTATGTGGTATAATGTGAGAATCAACGGCTCGGCCTCTGCCTGGCTCCGTGCAACCGACGTCGAAAGGATATGAACGGACGCCACGGACTGGTTGTACGCAACACCGGCTCGCACTATGTGGTGCGGCTGGATTCCGACGGTTCGGAAGTCAGTTGCAAGATTAAGGGCAATTTCCGCATCCGCGGCATCCGCACCACCAATCCCGTGGCCGTGGGCGACCGTGTCACTGTCGGCCCTCCGTCGACCGACGGTACCTCGTTCATAACGGCCATCGATCCCAGGACCAACTATATCATACGCCGCGCCAGCAATCTGAGCAAGGAATCGCATATCATCGCCGCGAATGTGGACCAGGCCGTCCTGGTGGACGCCGATGTCCACAAACACGCCGAAGTCCACCACGTTGCGCACCGTGCCTTGAAGCTCCATGCCGGGCTTCAGGTCCTTGGCCTCCATCACGTCGGTGCG
>CAJJOO010000036.1 GCA_905193395.1 uncultured Porphyromonadaceae bacterium | reverse complement strand
ACGCCGGTGTCCATCACCCGCCAGAAGCTCGGCCCCAGCTGGTCGGTGCTCGACCCGGCGAGCGGCGTGAGCGACGCCAAGACCGACGTCTGGGCACTCGGCGCCACCGCCTACGAAATGATTACCGGCAACGCCCCCTACGGCGACCACGGCGGCCTGGCGCAGACTCCCGGCGAACCCGTTCCTCCGCTCGACAAGCCGGGGTTCGATTCCGAACTCGAAAAACTCATTGACTCGATGCTCGACCCCGACCCGGCACGCCGTCCCACCCCCGCCGAAATCCGCCGCCTCACCGAGCGCTATCTCGACACCGGCTCGTGGAAGGAAAAGCCCACCCCCAACACCGTTAAAATCGGCGGTATCGTGCTGGCGCTCATCGTCATTGCCGCCGGAATCTTTGCCTGGGGCATGCTCCGCACCAAGACATATTACTATCGCGACTACGTCGAGGTGAACGGCGCCCCCGTGGGCATCGGCTCGCTCTACGGCTCCGAGAAACGCGACCGCGCCCAGTCCTACCGCATCCAGACCAAGGGAGGCAAGGTGGTCCGCGTCTCGCTGGTCAACGCCAAGGGCAAGGTGATTCCCTATGCCGACGCCGAGAACCTGGGTCTCCGCTTCCCCGACCAGGAATATCACTACGGTTCCAACGGCCGCGTCGACTACATGATTGCCCGCAACGAGCATGGCAAGGTTCTCTACAAATTCACCTACGGCGACAAGGGCAACATCGTCACCATCACTTACGACGACGACAAGAACTCTCCCAAGTTCTTCAACGGCACCGGCAATCCGTCGACCGACGACATCGTGGTTTCGATGCAGAGCAGCAACATCGCCCACATGTATCTGAAATACGACCCCGACGGCCGCCTGGTGGAACGCACCTACCTGTCGCTGCCCAAGGAACCGACCGCAGACCTCAACGGTATCTTCGGCGAGCAGTATGAGTACGACAACCTGGGCCGCGTGATTTCCGTGACCGCAATCGACCGCGACGGCAACCCCGTGGGCGACGAGAACGGCACCGCAATCCGCCGCTACAAATACGACGACGAAGGCAACCGCACGGAAGTGGCCTTCTTCGCCCACGAAGGCTCGCCCTCGCACGAAGGCCATAACATCCACCGCGCCGCGCTGAGTTACGACGAAGTCGGCAACCTGATTTCCGAAATGTATTTCAACGGCAACGATGACCCCGTGCCCAGCAGCAAATCGCGCGCCTTCGGTTACAAATACACCTACGACGACGGCTACCGCACCACGGCCACCGCTGTCGACGCCGACGGCAACCCCATGTTCATCAATGACGGCTATGTTACCGTCCGCTATACTCCGGACGGCAACAACTTCGACTCGCGCGTCGAACTGCTCGACGACGAGGGCAACCATGTCATCGGCACATACAACTCACTGCATTTCGCCGTGATGGAGTGTGACATGAACTCCATCGGCCTGGCCACCGAAATCCGCTATCTCGACGAAAACGGCAACCTGGTGGACGATGACAACTACATAGCCCAAATCGAAATGGAATACAACGACGAGGGCGACGTGACCGAGCGCCGCAACTTCGGTATCGACGGCAAACCCGTGGCCAATGGCGGCTACGAGACCTCCTACAAGCGCGAATACGACGAACTGGGCCGTCCGGTCAAGGAATCGTATTTCGACATCGAAGGTAATCCCACCCGCGACCAGTCGGGCGTCTACGCCGTCGAACTGGCATACTCGCCCTACGGCTCGGTGGCAGAACTAAAATACTACGACGCCGACGGCAAGCCCATGAACAACAACAGCGGTTTCGCCAACGTCCAGTATCAGTATGACAGCACCGGCCGCCTGCAGTCCGTTGAATTCAAAAACGCCTCGGGCAATCTCACATCCAGCGGCGACTATGCACGCCTGACTCAGACCTACGACGCCAAGACCTCGCGCCTGAGCAAGACGGACTATTACAACTCGTCCAACGGCCTGATTTTCACCGACCATTACACCTACGACCCGCTCACGGGCCACATCGCCACCCAATGGCGCACCGGATCGAACGGCAGCCTCTACAACGGTTCGTCCAAACGGCATTACCACTACAACGAACTCGGCATGCTCGTGTCCGAGTCGCTCACCGACCTGTCCGACAATCCCGTCAACGGCATCCTCAACGACGGCACAAACGGCCGACCCGTAATAAACGCCCACGAAATCCGCTACGAATATGACAGCAACGGCAACAACACCGCCGTTTCCATCTGGAACTCCGGCGGCCAGCCCGGCTCCATTGCCGACGGCACACACGTCAGCCGCTACACATTCGACCAGCGCGGACGCAGGACCTCCGAAATCAACCTCACCGCCGGCGGGAGCCCCATCAAATCATCGGCTACCGACGAACCCGAAGTCCGCTACAAATATGACAACCGCAACAACACTATCGAGGTTGCCATCTTCGACGGACATGGTAATCCCGCAACCGGCAACTCCGGCTTCCACCGAATCGCCAAGGAATACGACAGCCATAACCGCCAGGTGAGCGAGATTTATTACGACACCGCAGGGAATCAGGTTGCGGCGGGCAACGCCCAGTCGTCCAAATGCACCGTGGAATACGACGAGCGCGGCAACATCACCTCGATGCGCTACTACGCTCCCGACGGCAAACTGCGCTTCGAGAACGTCCGCACCTACAACGATCACAACAGTGTGACTTCCGAACGCATACTCAACGCCCAGGGTAAACCCGACGACTCTATCTACGGCCAGTCCATCGCCGAATTCACCTACGAAGCCGACGGCATCACCCCGCGCTCGGTGAAATTCTACAACGCCTCGCACACCCTGCTGAGCACAATGAACTGGAACAAGGAAACACGTTCATGGGGTCAGAACCAGGCCGCAGCCCAGGACAGCAGCGCCGCAGGCAACGCAGGCAGCAGCGCTTCCTCTGGCGGCAACGCATCGTGGCAGCAGGCCGTGCGCAAACAGAACGAAACCTGTCCCCGCGAAATCATGGAAGGAATGGTGATGCGCAAAATCACCTGCACCGACAATTCCGTCACTATCGTCATCGTGATGAAGAACATCACCGGCAACAACTACGACCGCGACGAAATCAACGACCTGGGCAACGACTACCGCGCTTTCCCGCACAACTATCTGGGAGTGCCGGCGAACATCGCCTGCCACGTGCAGATTCTCAACCGCAACAATTCTGTAATCTATTCGCGCTGACAGATATACATATCATCGCACCGACAATAACAGAACCGATATGATGAAAATTATAAAACTGATTCTCACGGCACTGCTGATGTTACTGCCCCTGCTGCTGTTCGCCGACGACTGCCGCCGCCACTACGACACCGGCATGCGCCTGCAGCGCACCATCACCGTGCGCGCCCAGAACATGGCAATCCGCTCGTTCACCGACGCCATGGCCTGCTCCACAGACTCGGCTTTCCGCGCCGACTGCTCGCGCCAGATCAACATCTCGCGCAGCATCATCGGCCGCCTCGGCGGCACAGTCGAGGAATACGAAAGTCCGGCCGCGGCCACTCCCGAAGTGCCGGCCGAGCCAGTCGACACCGCTGAAACCTCAGTTGAAAGCCCCGGCACAGGCGAGACCGCGCAGACCGCGCCCGAACAGCCCGCCATGCGTCCCGCCCCGGTGAACCTGCGCTTCAACTACGACAAGGACGCCGTGGAATTCAAGGCCGACGGCAAGAAAACCGTCACCGTCGAAGTAGTCTGCAACTATGTCGACTGGACCGTCACCGAACATCCCGACTGGCTTGAGGTGACGCCCACGGCCGACGGCACCGCCATCGAACTGAAAGCCGGGCGCAACGAGGGCGACCGCCGCGAAGGCGTGGTGGTCGTGACCTGCGGCGACAAATCCGTGTCAATTGACGTCCGGCAACGCAAGGCAGGATTCCTCAACAACCTGCGCTGATACGCACCAGGCCATACCCCTCATTCCGCAGAGGCCCGCAACCCGGAGAACCGGCATTGCGGGCCTCTGCCATTTTCCGGCCGATGCCTGTACCGGCACAGACAAAAATGCACGTAATCGACGCCTTTTGCGGCAAATTTTCACTATTTTCTTGCCGTAAACAATTTTTTTCATACCTTTGCACCTGTTTCAATTTCAAATCCATTTCTATTTCTATGAAGATTCTTTACCTCGTTTCAATTCTTGCAGCCTCCGCAACACTGCCATGCGCAGCCGTCACTCCTGGCGAAGTGCTGCCTCTGGTACCCGACATCACGATGGAACAAATCTACGGCCCGACAATCGAGTTTACGGCTCTGCCAGGCTTCCACGCCCCCGCGCAGCGCCAGGGCGCCATGAAGGCCGAAACCGCCACCGAACGAGTGTGGGAAGACGCCGGCACAGGCAAATACACCGACAATGCCGTAAGCGCCGTTTTCAGCGTCGAGAACCGCACCTACACCGTCGATGTGGTAAAAGACAAAAACAATCCCGCACTGTTCGCAATCCGCAATCCCTACGGACCGGCCTTCCCCTATTACACCGCACTCGGCCAATACGGCGTGAGCGACAACACCACCCGTTACATGGTGTTCGATACCACCGACCCCGACAACGTGATTCTTGAGAAAACACCCATGGGGATAACCGACGGCCAGACCGAATTCTACGTCGCCTCCTATTCCTGGCTCGAGGCCTCCGGAATTATCAACGCCGGTACCTGCGAACGTCTAGGCCTTAAAGGCTCCCTCAAGGATGGTAAAATCACTTTCCCGACGGCAGGTTCGCTGTTCATATTCACCGAGGCCTCTCTGGCCCAGGGCAAAGGTCACAATGCCAACAAGGACGGCCTCACCGCCCTGCTGCTGCCCGGCGCCAAGGACTATAGCCTGAGCGTGACAGGATGGTCGTGGTGCCCCTATTCAGAATCCAGCACTATCGCAGCAGCAACAGCCGGCGCCGACGTCAGCACCATCATAATGGGCTGCTCGGCCGCCCCCGACACCGAAGCCGGCATCCAGGAGGTCCTTGACAACCACGTGGTTGCCGAAAACGGCAAGGGCGCTTTCGTTCCCATGCCACTGAACCCGCTGGCACCCAACCAGAAGGCTTATATCGTGGCAATCGGTCTCGACGCCGCCGGCAAGGCCCAGGCCGTAGCCCTCTTCCCTTTCTATGCCTTCGACAACTCCGACGACTGGACCACACTCGACGGCAAGGGCATGTTCAACGACTATCTGGTATCACACGCCTACGGCTACACCACGTCGCCCTATGAGGTGACCGTTCAGGAATCCAAGTCGCGTCCCGGCTACTACCGCATCGTCGATCCCTTCAAGAACACCCGCAACAACACGCGCGACGACCAGGTTCACGGCACCCATGCCCACTACATCTACCTCGACGCCACCGACCCCGACTGCGTTATTCTTGAAGAAGGTCCCATCGGTTATATCACCGCCAACGACGGCGACTGCCGCATCAAATCCAAGGCTTCCGACTGGCTGGCCCAGGGCAAGAGCCGCGATGAAATCAAGCAGGCCAATGCCGCCGGCGTGCTGAGCAACGGCAAAATCACCTGGCCCTTCACGGCATACATCTTCATGGGCTTCCTGGTGGAAGGCGGCGACTACTGGATGAACGTCAACTTCACCGTCAACGGAAGCACCTATGCCGCCGGTCCCACCTACCTGCAACTCCCCGCCGCCGGTGTTGAATCGGCCGTAGCAGCCGACAGCGACGCTCCCGTGCACTACTACAACCTGCAAGGCTCCGAAATCACCAATCCCGCTCCCGGCAGCGTGGTGATCCGTCGCCAGGGCACTTCCGTATCGAAGATTTTCGTACGCTAATCCCGTCTGCCAGGCAGATTCCCTGCCCTGCGAACCGTCAATATAACGGCGGCATCCCCTCAGGCCTCTGCGGCCGCGGCGATGCCGCCGTTTTTCAGGCACATACGGGCCGGATGGCTCCAAGGCATCGACAATGGCTTCCACGGGCGTTAACCATGGTTAAATATTTGTCTTTCATGGAAGTTTTTACTACTTTTGTAGCGTTTTATACCAATCGCATTTCCCGATGGCCGGTTTTGTTCTGAGATTTCTCACCATATTCGCGACATTTGTTCTGGCAGGAGCCATTCAGAAACCCGTGTTTCTGATGATTCTGTCGGCGGCCGCTCCGGTGCCTGTTGCCGCGGGCGACTATCTTGACGTGATTGTCCACGGCCTGCCGATGGACTGCACTGTGGCAGGCTATCTCACCGTGATACCGGCCATCCTGATGATGATTTCGGTATGGAAACCGGGTCTTCGCGTTCTGCGCATCATCGAAACCGCCTACTATGCCGTGGCCTCGGCCCTGGTGGCACTCACCGCCGCGGCCAACATCGGTCTTTACAGCCACTGGGGCTTCCCGCTGGACACCACCCCGCTGTTCTACCTGACCACGTCACCGGGCGCGGCGGCTGCCAGCGCCACTCCTCTGGAAATAGCCGCGGGTATCGGCGGCACAATCATCCTGGGCGTCGGTCTGTTCCTGCTGCTGTGGCAGGGAGTGATGCGTATTCCCGATGTGGCTCCGCGACGCCGGCGCCCCGCAGTGACAGCCGTACTGACCGTCCTGACCGCCGCACTCTTCATCCCCATCCGCGGCGGATTCACCGTGTCGACCATGAACATCAGCCGCTCCTACTACACCAATAATAATTTTCTGAACCACGCCGCCGTCAATCCCACATTCAGCCTGCTCTACTCGGCCACACACCGCGCAGACTATGCCGAACGTTTCCGTTTCACCGACGAGAACACTGCCGCCGCAACCGTGGCCGGCATGTACGGCAAGCGAAGCGGCAAACCCGCGCAGCCACTGCTTTCGGAACAGCGGCCCGACATCTACCTGGTGATTCTGGAAAGTTTTTCATCGGCGCTTCTACCCTCTCAGGGCGGGGAGGCCGTCGCCGTACGGCTGGATTCGATTGCCCGCTCCGGCATACTGTTCGACAACTTCTACGCCTCCAGTTTCCGCACCGACCGCGCCCTGCCTGCAATCCTGGGCGCCATCCCCGGCCAGCCCACCGCCAGCCTGATGAAATTCGTCAGCAAGACCGAGGGGTTGCCCTCGTTGCCCGCCTCGCTGAAAGAGGCCGGATGGACGCCTTCCTACTACTACGGCGGCGACATCAATTTCACCAACATGCAGGCCTACCTGATGAACTGCGGCTTCGGCCACATCGTGTACGACAGCGACTTCCCCCTGTCCGAACGTACCGGCAAATGGGGCGCCCACGACCACAATGTGTTCGCCCGTGTCCTCGACGAAGCCCGCGAAGCCTCCGGCGCCCCCGCTTTCCGCGTGATTCAGACCTCGAGCAGCCACGAACCCTTCGAGGTGCCCTACTCCGGCAGCCACGCCGACCCGGCGGCGAATGCCTTTGCATATACCGACAGTTGCCTGGCGCAATTTGTCGACGCGATATGTACCCTTCCCCGCAAATCGCTGATAATCATTATTCCCGACCATTACGGCTGCTACCCGCGCCTCGAAGGCGAGACCGCACGCCACCATGTGCCCATGGTATGGACCGGCAACGCCCTGGCGCGTCGCGGCATCCGCGTGTCGGGCATCGGCTCGCAGACCGACCTTGCCGCCACACTCCTGGCCCAACTGGGCCTGGACGGCAGCGCCTTCCGTTTCAGCCGTGATATGACCGACAGCAACGGCGGATTTGCATTCTACTCCTCGCCCAACGCTTTCGTGCTGACCGACGCCGACGGCACGGCCACAATCGATGTGGCCACCGACCACGCCACCGGCCCGAAGACCACAGCCACACGCGCCCGGGCTTATCTCCAGAACCTCTACAATTATCTCGACTCACTCTGACCATGATTGACTTTCTCACCTCAATTGACACCGACATCTTCCTGATGCTCAACGGGCTCCACTGTCCGTTTCTGGACCATTTCATGCGCCTGTTCTCCGAGCGCTTCATATGGATACCGATGTACGCGGCCCTGCTGACGCTGATTATCCGCCACTTCGGTCTGCGTCGCGGTCTCATCATACTGTGCTGCACGGCCCTGGCCATAACCCTGGCCGACCAGTTGTGCGCCACCTTCATCCGCCCCGCCGTCCAGCGTCTGCGTCCGGCCAATCTTGAAAATCCCATCAGCGGCCTGGTACACATTGTCAACGGCTACCGCGGCGGCCCCTACGGCTTCCCTTCGTGCCACGCTGCAAACACCTTTGCCCTGGCCGTGTTCATGTGCAGCCTGCTGCGCACACGCGCCTTCACCATCGCCATGGCCGCCTGGGTCTTAATCACATGCTACTCGCGAATCTATCTAGGCGTTCACTATCCCGGCGACCTGATTACGGGCGCCATCATCGGCTCGGCCATCGGCTACGGCTGCTACATGCTGGCCTCGATGCTGGCCACGCGCCATCCCGCCGCTCTTTGGACCGGCAGCATCCAGGGGCCTTCGATTACCGTGGTAAGGCCCGTACTTGGCGTTCCGCAGCCCATTCTGCGCCTCACGGCCTACACCCTGCGACAGGCAGATATCTGCACCTCGGTGGGTGCCATCACCGTGCTGGCAATCATTATAGCCTCAGTTGCCGGGACAGTCTGAAACTTTTGACGGCACTCGGGTGTTATATAGCCAAAACACCCACGATATGAACGACCGTCTTACACACGAAGAACGCAAATACCTGCCCGACGACATTTACGGGCTGCCTGAACGTCACGAATATCCCATGCCCGATGCCGCCCACGTACGTGCAGCCGAAGCATATTTCAGATACTGTCCTGAAGACCTGAAACCCAAATTGGCGCGCGCGATTCTCAAACGCGCCTCAGAGTATGGAGTCGATGTCGAGTCGCCTGCGGTGCTCAGTTACGCCGCGCAGTAGGCGTCGCGACATTCCACCATAAAGGCCCTAAACG
>CAJJOO010000035.1 GCA_905193395.1 uncultured Porphyromonadaceae bacterium | reverse complement strand
GCAGGTCGTTGGCAAAATCGCGGGCAATAATGACAACGCTGGGATGTGAAAACAGACGCTTGTAGTAGGCGAAATTCTTGTTATAGAGATTTTCGACCTCGTCGTCGTCGAGCGAGCACATGGAGTGGCCCTCGTCGCAGATAAACTTGTGAATGAAATCAACAACGCGGTCGTCGAGACCGTGACCGGCTGCATGCGCGCGACATAGGACGTTGCCCATAATCATCGCAGAGCCGACCTGATATTGGCGCAGAATCTCGTTCCAGGCGATTTTGGCGGAAATCCCGGGATTGCCTCCGAAAAAGAACTCGCCGGCAAGTTCAAGGGGTTCATCGCCCTCTTCAAGGGAAACGGAGGCGAGGTAATCCTCGCTGTCGCAGGCTACTAGAGATATTGCCATACCGGCAATTCCGAGAGACTTGTCGGCCTCGTCGGCATATTTCATCAAATCACTCATTGCAATTAATTTATGACAACGATTTTTGTAACGACGCCCGAGGAAGAACCGTCGGCATTCTGCGAGGCGAGAACCATGTAGACGCCCGAACGAACGCGCGAACCGTCGCGGTTGCAACCGTCCCAGACCACCATACCGCCCTCGCTACGGCCTTCCCAAAGCACACTGCCCTGGGCATCGGCAATCTTAACCAGGGAATTGTCCATCAGTCCGTTGATTGTAATCCAGCCGCCATAGTCGGGACGCACGGGATTGGGGAAGGCATATACTTCGGAATAGTCGTCGGCAGCGGGAGCCGAGGTGCTGCTGTACAGATACATGCCGTAGGGAGTGCCGATAAGGACATCGTTGCTGGACGGGTCACATGCAACGGTATAGACGGTGTTCGACATCAGGGGCGAATTGTCGGCGGTGATGTGTTCGAGGATTTCGGAACCGTCCTCGCTCACCAGATAGAGGCCCGAGGCCTGTGTGGCAATCCATTTGCGGTTGGAGGGATCGACGGCAATATAGAGGACAGTCTCGCTGGCGAGAAGATAGTCGGCATAGTTGGTACCGTCGTTGCGGGCAACCTTGGGACGGATAACGTTGATTGTGCGCGAACCGTTGTCAACGCCAATCTGGTTCTTGTCGCGGAGAATGAATACACCGTTCGATGAACCGAACCATACCTGGCCGTTCAGATCCTCTACGAGGCAGGTCTTGCGCTGTGGATTGGTGATGACGCCGTCATCATCCAGGAAACCATCGGAATAAACCACTGCTGTATCATCGGTAAAACTCGGGGTACCCTTGGTGTCGAAACCGATGATGGGACCGCCCCAACTGCCGCGGATGTAAAGAAGTTTATTACTGTTTTTCAGAGCCAGAAGACGCATATCCATTTTGCCGGATTCTCCTGTGATTTTGTCGAAAACAACGAAATCGCTCTTCTGAATGGCCTCGGGATTCTTGCGCAGAACGTCAACCTTGTCCTTCGGCAATATGAAGAAACAGTTGTTATCAAGAGCCCAGGTACCGAACCAGAGGTTGCCCATCTGGTCGAATTCAATACAGGAAAGTCGCGATTCCCATGTGATGTTGGCTGGAAAATCATTCTTGTCAAGACAATGGACAATCTGCTGGTCGCGCATCAGGAACAGACCCTCGAAGTTATTGCAGTGATATATGAGGGTAGGATCGACAGGGTCGACAATAGTGTTACCCGCGCCCCCATAGAAATATTTGCTGTTTATTTGATTGGCCTCCCACTGCGGAAGCGAGGTCAAGTTCTTCACTCCATAGGGGTGAATTGTCGTGATGCGTCCGGTTGCCCAGTCGTACTTTTCACAGAAGAAGGGCAGACGGCGTTCATTGCTGGGATCACCGGCAGGATGGTATTCGCTCATACCGATGCTGGTGATATATACCGAAGAGTTGTCGGGCGAGTTTGTTGCATAGCCGGAAGCGAAGTCGACGAAAGATTCGGGACGGAAACGCTCGCTGAGCATCACGGGACTGTTGCCGGAAATATCAAAGCGGGCGGGACCGAAATGGTCGGCAGCCCAAACGCTCGCCGGACCCTCCCAGGTGGATAAGGTGTTGTCCTTGAGAAGTTCGGGAATGGCAATAGTGCTGTCCACAGTTCCTTCAGAATTGAGGAACACGAGTCTGGTGCCGCAGTAGGCTACAAAACCTTTTTTGTAGGGACGCAGGGCGACGAGACCGGGAACATCGGCTGTCTTCGAATAGGAAGCGCTCTGCGGAGCATTTATTTTGAGTTTATAAATACCGGCTGAATTGCCGCTGCCCGAAGTGTAGATGAACGAATTATCGGAAGTAGCATAAACGGCATCGGCCGACATGTTTGTCAGTGAAGTGAATTTGGACAGGGTGTTGTGGCGCTCGGCAATGGGAGAACACATCAGTTTATAGTCCACGACAGTGTAAAGATAGTTGTCGTCGGCCCACAGCACCTGGAGTCTGGCACCGAGAATACCGCTTTCAACCACAATATGGTCTTTGTCGCTGAAAACCACAAGGCCGAAATCGGTGGCCACGTAAATACGGTCGTTGGCGAAAAAAAGGTTATTGACCTTCGTCGAAGTTGTGATGGAAGAGTTTTTGATTTCGGGAAGACTCACCACGGAACCGTCGTCGTAGATAAGATCTATGTTCGAGTTCTCATAAACCACAGCCAGATAATTTTTGTCCGGATTGAAGAAAATATCGGAAATTCCGTAATCATTGATACGCTGGCCGGGAGCATAGAAAACGGTTTCCTCATATTCTTTGTCGTAACTGTAAAGACATCCGCCGGTGACATAAAAGACTTTCCGCGGAGTATCGAGTACCTTGGTGAAATACTCGCCGGACATCGGGAAAACTTTCCAGGAGCCGGGAGCGTGCTGCGCGAAAGCCATAGCGGCGGAAATAGTCAGCAACAGAAGGAGAAATAATTTTTTAATCATAGATATATACCGGTGTGATAATAACTGGATATATAAAAGTCAATGAAGAGAGTCTATAAAATTCAGCAAGGCGGCAGTGGCGCGTCCGCGGTGGCTGACGGCGTTCTTTCGTTCCGGAGAGGCCTGGGCGAAAGTCTCTGTCCAGCCGTCCGGACGGAACACGGGGTCGTAGCCGAAACCTGCCTCGCCATGCGGTTCTTCCGTTATGGAGCCTTCTACAATGCCTTCAAACAGGTGTTCCTGTCCGCCGAGAATCAGTGCGATTACTGTTCTGAAACGGGCCTTTCGCGAACTTTTTTCCTCAAGATTGCGGAGCAGCAGGGCCGTGTTGGCGGCACTGTCGTGTCCGTCGCCGGGGGCATAACGCGCACTACGGACGCCCGGGGCGCCATCCAAGGCTTCTACTTCAAGTCCGGTGTCATCGGCAAAACAGTCGTAACCGAAATGTTCCTTCACATAGCGTGCTTTGATCAGGGCGTTGCCTTCGAGAGTATCGGCAGTCTCGGGAATATCGTCGGTACAGCCGATGTCAGCCAACGACAGGATAGTCATCCTGTCGCCGGCAATCCGACGCATTTCGTCCAGTTTATGAGCGTTGTTAGACGCCAGTACCAAAGTAAGTGCCATGGAAGTATATAACGTTGCGGACAGCAGTTTTATTGTGTCTGTAAAATCAACCTACCACGATGTTCACAATCTTGCCGGGCACCACGATAACCTTGCGCACCGTTTTTCCTTCGAGCCATTTCTGAGCCGATTCGTGGCCGAGTGCGATTTTTTCGACCTCAGCGGCAGGGGTCGATGCATCGACCGTAATATTGAAACGGGCCTTGCCGTTGAACGATACAGCATAGGTTACATCTGATTCCTTGAGATAATCTTCATTCCATGCTGGCCAGGTGGCGTCGCAGACAGTTGTGTCGTGTCCCAGGGCCGAGTGCCAGAGTTCCTCGGCAACGTGGGGTGCGAAAGGAGCGAGCAGTATAACCAGAGGCTCGAGAACGGCGCGGCTATGGCACTTGGAACGTGTGAGTTCGTTGACGCATATCATAAAGGCAGCCACCGAGGTGTTGTAGGAGAAATTCTCGATATCGGTGGTTACTTTCTTGATAAGAGTGTGAACGGCCTTGAGGTTTTCGCGTGAAGGTTCGGAATTGTCTACAAGGAGTTTGTCGCCCTGATAGAACAGACTCCAGAGTTTGCGGATAAAACGGTTCACACCGTCGATGCCGTTGGTGTCCCAGGGTTTTGACTGTTCGATGGGGCCGAGGAACATCTCGTAGAGACGCAGGGTGTCAGCACCATATTTTTCAACGATATCGTCGGGGTTGACGACGTTGAACATCGATTTGGACATTTTCTCCACGGCATAACCGCAGATGTAACGTCCGTCTTCAAGGATGAATTCGGCAGTTGCGAAATCGGGACGCCATTTTTTGAAGCCCTCGGTGTCGAGAACGTCGTTGCTCACAAGGCTGATGTCGACACGGAGGGGAGCGGTCTCGTAGTTGTCCTTCAGACCGCGGCTCACGAAAGTGTTAGTTCCGTTGATACGGTAGACAAAACTTGTGCGGCCCTGAATCATGCCCTGGTTGATGAGTTTACGGAAAGGCTCGTCCTCGCACACCTTGCCGAGGTCGTAAAGGAACTTGTTCCAGAAACGGCTGTAAATAAGGTGACCGGTGGCGTGTTCTGTGCCGCCAATATATAGGTCGACCTGACGCCAGTAATCGTTGGCTTCGGATGAAACAAGAGCCTCCGAATTCCGCGGGTCCATGTAACGGAGATAATAGGCCGAAGAACCGGCGAAACCGGGCATGGTGTTCAGTTCAAGAGGATATCCTTCGGGCGTAGTCCAGTTTTTGGCACGTCCCAGCGGAGGTTCGCCCGTTTCGGTGGGACGGTATTCCGATATTTCGGGAAGAAGGAGAGGAAGGCTTTCGGGAGACAGCATGTGGGGAATACCATCCTTATAATATACGGGGAAAGGTTCGCCCCAGTAGCGCTGACGGCTGAAGATGGCGTCGCGCAGACGGTAGTTGACCTTCACGCGGCCGATGCCTTCGGCTTCGATGAATTTTTTTGTTGCGGCAATGGCATCCTTCACTTCCATACCGTTGAGGTCGAGACGGGGACCCTTGCTGTTGATCATCTTGCCTTCCTTGGCGTCGAAACTCTGTTCGCTGACATCGGCGCCCTCGATAAGCGGAATAATGGGAAGGTTGAAAGCACGTGCAAAGGCATAGTCGCGGCTGTCGTGAGCCGGAACAGCCATGATGGCTCCCGTTCCGTATCCGGCCAGGACATAATCGCTGACCCATACGGGAATTTTCTTACCGCTGAGGGGATTTATTGCATAACTGCCCGTAAAGACACCTGTGACCTTTTTGTCAATCATGCGTTCGCGCTCGGTCTTGTTGCGAACAGCGGCAAGATATTCGTCGACCTCGGCCTTATGGTCGGGAGTGGTGAGCATGGCCACATATTCGCTTTCGGGAGCAAGAACCATGAAGGTAACGCCGAAAACAGTATCTGCACGGGTGGTGAAGATTTCAATCTCAAGGTCGCTGCCGTCAATTTTGAAACGCATTTCGGCGCCTTCGCTGCGGCCGATCCAGTTGCGCTGTGTTTCTTTAAGAGAATCTGTCCAGTCCAGATGGTCAAGACCTTCGAGCAGACGGCCTGCATAGGCCGACACACGCAGGCACCACTGATACATCAGTTTCTGCTCTACGGGATATCCTCCGCGCACAGAAAGCCCCTCGCTCACCTCGTCGTTTGCAAGAACCGTTCCAAGTTGCGGACACCAGTTCACCATGGTATTGCCCAGATAGGCGATACGATAGTTCATGAGTGTGTCGCTCTTTTCTTTCGGCGACATTTTCTTCCATTCGTTGGCAGTGAAAGAAATTTCCTGCGAGGCTGCAGCATGGATACCTTCGGTACCCTGCTTTTCAAAATGGGCGATAAGGTCGGCAATCGGCATGGCCTTGTCGACGGCGGTATCATAGTAATGATTGAACATTTCTATGAAGGCCCACTGCGTCCATTTGTAATATTCGGGGTCGCAGGTGCGGATTTCGCGGTCCCAGTCATAGCAGAAACCTATTTTATCAAGTTGCGAACGATAGCGGTTGATATTTACCGTAGTAGTCTTTTCAGGATGCTGCCCGGTCTGGATGGCATACTGCTCGGCGGGGAGACCGTATGAATCATATCCCATCGGGTGCAGCACGTTGAAACCGCGCAGACGTTTGTAGCGGGCATAAATGTCGCTGGCTATGTAGCCCAGAGGATGTCCGACATGCAGACCCGCACCCGAAGGATAGGGAAACATGTCGAGAACATAAAATTTGGGTTTGTTTTTGTCGATTACAGCCTTGTAGGTCTTGTCGTCTTTCCAACGCTGCTGCCAGCGTGATTCTATTTCTTTATGATTATATTCCATTGCAGGTGTTATTATTTTTCTTTTACAGGTAATTATGTCAGGAGAGAGACAACATTCTCTCTATGGGACGTCGTGCTGCCTCGGCCAAAGCCGGGTCTACCACAACCTCGGGAGCCTCGTCTCGCAGACAATGGTAAACCTTTTCGAGAGTGTTGAGTTTCATATATGCACAGTCGTTGCAACCGCAGGAAGCATCATCCGGCGGAGCGGGAATAAAGGTCTTATCCGGACAATCTTTCTTCATCTGGTGGATAATGCCGCTTTCAGTCGCCACAATGAATTCATCGGCATGAGAACTGCGCACAAAATCGAGAAGCACGGCCGTGGAACCAACCTTGTCTGCTATCTCTACAAGTGGCTTCCTACATTCGGGATGAACCAGCAGAGGCGCGCCGGGATGCTGCTTTTTCAGTTCCAGTATTTTTTCAAGAGAAAACTTTTCGTGAACATGACAGGCACCGTCCCAAAGAACCATCTTTCTTCCGGTAATGCTGTTGATGTAATTGCCGAGGTTGCGGTCGGGACCGAAGATAATCTTTTCGCCGGCCGGGAGGGAATCCACAACCTTGCGGGCATTCCCCGAAGTCACGACTACATCCGTAAGAGCCTTCACTGCGGCCGAAGTATTCACATATGAAACCACAGTGTGGCCGGGATGGGCCTTTATGAATTTTTCAAATTCAGAAGCCGGACAACTGTCGGCCAGGGAGCATCCGGCCTCCGGATCGGGTTCGAGAACCTTTTTGTCGGGACAAAGAATCTTTGCAGTCTCGCCCATGAAGTGAACGCCGCAAAGCACAATGATGCAGGCGTCGTCCAGTTTCGAGGCGATGCGTGCCAGCGCCAGCGAGTCGCCGATGTAATCGGCAATATCCTGAATTGATCCGCGCTGATAATAATGGGCCAAAATGACGGCGTCCTTTTCCTTTTTCAGACGCAAAATTTCGCTCTTGAGCCAGTCCTCACCGGTGCGGTTATCAACATCCATTTTATTTTTGTTTTAAAATTTTTGAATAATAAAATTATAATCCTTTTAAACTCCAACAATAATAAAGGGTGTCAATATGTACAATAACTTTTTGCTCCAAAATTTGCATTTTATGGTTATGAAACCCGAGTAAACATTGTATAACACGTTATGAACACTCTACATTGCTGGCAATCAATAATATTATGAACTTTATTGACATGATGTTTATAAGGTGCAAAGTTAATAAATTCTTTGCATATTTACATACACCGGAGGTACAAAAACACGTTGAAACCGGCATGTAGGAATGTTATAAAGCATCTGTGGTCATTCCTGGGTACAAATCAGGCAACAGGTATTATTTACAATTCCGGTGTGTTTTTCTACCGCTTTTCAACACTTTTTCAACATGAAAAAATGGAGATAAAAATTGCACAAAAAACATTTTTTAGAGCATAAATTTGTAGCGGAATAAAGGGAAGAAGTAATTTTGCCACGTCGGGATTTCCTTGATGAATGAACGACGGAATTTCCATAGGTTGAACTAAAAATAATCCGAAAGACCGGGTCTGAAAAAAGTGTTCGTTTCTTTCCTCCTGTAATACAGACTCGCCATAAAGGATACTGCTGCGGAATAAATCAGGCAAAGGAGTAGAACAGCATGCTTTTGGACCGTTACCTCCCCCGGATGGAATTCGATTCCTACGAGGATTTCATGGAAAATTTTGCTGTCAAGGTACCGGAAAATTTTAATTTCGGTTATGATATAGTGGACGCATGGGCCACAGAGGAACCCGGGCGCCGGGCACTTACGTGGACTAATCCGGCCGGCGAGGAACATAACTATACCTTTGCCGACATGAAAGAAATGAGCGACCGCACGGCATCATTTCTTTCGTCACTGGGTATAGGCCGCGGCGACCGCGTGATGCTGATGATGAAACGGCGGCGGCAATGGTGGCCTACAATGGTGGCGATAACAAAACTCGGGGCGACGGCGGTTCCGGCCACACATCTGCTGACGGCGGCCGATATCGAATACCGCTGCAACAAGGCCGGGATAAATGCAATCATAGCGGCAGGAGATTCAATCATAACCCGCCATGTTTCGGAAGCCATGCCCCACTGTCCGACGGTCAAAATTCTTGTGTCGACCGGACCGTCGGTGCCACCGGGTTGGCACGACCTGGACAAGGAGGCAGAAAAGGCCGCGCTTTTCGTACGACCTGAAAAGGTGAATGAAAACAGCGACATATCGCTGATATATTTTACTTCGGGTACTACAGGCGAGCCGAAGATGGTGGCACACGATTTCACCTATCCGCTGGGACACATAATCACCGCCCGCTGCTGGCACGACCTGAAAGGAACCGACCGCCATCTGACAATCGCCGATACCGGCTGGGGCAAGGCCGTATGGGGAAAACTCTATGGCCAATGGATTACAGGCAGCGACGTTTTTGTATATGACTACGACAAATTCGTTCCGGCCGATATTCTGAACATACTCAGCAAATACAGGATTACCACCTTCTGCGCTCCTCCCACCATATTCCGCTTTCTGATACGCGAGGATGTGAAGGCCTACGATCTTTCGTCTCTGCGTCACTGCACCATCGCCGGCGAGGCCCTGAATCCTTCGGTATTCGAGGAATGGAAACGCCTCACGGGTATATCGCTTAAAGAAGGTTTCGGCCAGACGGAAACTACACTCACGGTGGCAACGTATCCGTGGGTTGAACCGCGGCCAGGTTCGATGGGTGTGCGCGGTC
>CAJJOO010000034.1 GCA_905193395.1 uncultured Porphyromonadaceae bacterium | reverse complement strand
GTTCATGGCATGCACCAGTTGCGGCGAGGTGAAATCGACGTACTTTGCCCAGTAATAATTGTCTTCGACCCATGTGAAAGAACTGCTACCGGGCCGGGCTACGTAATTGGCAATATTGTAGCGGCCGGTGCTGGTGTTTCGGCAGCCGTTGTTGTTGCCCTCGTAATTATAGTTATTGGTGAGGTTCAGGCCGATGTTTTCGTTGAGATGCTCCACGCCGAGGGCACTGGAGTTGGCTTCGGTATTGTCGTAATATGTCTGAATAGAGTGCTGCGCGAGGGCATACTTTGTGGTATAATGGATGCTCTCGCCGTCGGGTGAATACCAACCTTTTACATTAATCCACAGACGGCGGTCGGGACGGTTCACATAATTGTGCCAGTTGGGTGCGGATGCAGTACCCCTTTCGTCGGGTCCGTCCTCGTAGACATATTCGTTGACGAAGAGGGTGTACCAGCCTTCCGTCAGCCCGGCGGTGCTGATTTCATCGAGGTAATATGTGCTACCGTCGGCGCCGGTCTTGGGACTATGGGGCTTGTAGGAGGCCAGCAAGCTCTGGCGGGTGGTTTTGCGCAGTTCAATCCAGGACATGTAACGGAAGTCGTCGGAATCCCGGTCGGGCACCGTGGCGGGATTCTGGCTGTTGATAATCACGTTGTTTCCGTCCAGACCGGGTGCGCTGATATAGTAACTGAAATTGTTGATTTCAGTCTGCGTCAGGTAGATGTTGAAGACGTTGAAGTGTGCGTCGACAGTAAAGTTGGAGTCGGTGATGTCGGTCACGATGCCTTCGACACCGGGATTGCGTTCAAGGGCGGTGTTTTCAGCCTCGACGATGATGTCGCCGACGTTGTTGATGGTGCAGTTGTATGTGTATCGCGTGTTGCGCATGCAGTTGAAATCGAGGGCCTTGGCCGCTTTGTCACCTCCGACGCAATAGCCGAGATGGACGACGTATCTGGCACGCGATGCACGTATCGTGTTGGCAGGCAGTTTGTTACCGTTCTCATCCACGTTCATTTCAAGTTGGACGTTGAATTCCACGTATGTGGCCAGGTTGTTGAAATCCTCGGAATCGGGGCTGTCGATGAGGGACATGTATTTGCCTGTGTTGGAACCGTCGGCGTTCTTGAACTCGCGTTCGCGGTAGGTATAGGGTTCCTTGGCGTATTCGGCGGGGAGAGGCAGCCCGGTGTGTTTGTTCTCGAGTTGCCAGAAGTCGAAAGAGAGTTTGTTGCCGGACACATTGACGATATTCTGTGTCTCGCTGGTGACGGTGCGGATGCCGTTGTGCTCGCGTTCCTCGAACGAGTTTATGGCGCGGCTGTCGCCGCCGACGCTCTCGTGGAGCCACGCCGAGTTGGGCAGGTTCACCACGCGCCAGGACTCGATGCTGGCGCTTTTTATATTGGTGCTGTTCCAGGTGATATTGAATCTGACCTGGCTGATTAGGCGGCGCAGGTGAATCGAGCCTGCGGGAGTGCTGGAGCCGGGGGCGATGTCGAGGACGGTGAATTCGGGGCGCGAACCGTCGTCGTGGTTCTTGTCCTCGGTATAATATCCGCTCATCAGCAACTCGTTGACGGGTGCGTCGGGCGATGCCGAACCGTCGGGAGCGAAGGCGACGGCGAGGGCGCGGAATTTGTCCCAGGTATCGGCCTCGGCGAGGGCCTGGCGGATGGGAATGAGTTCGCTGCCGGGGGCAGTGGATGCGTAGCGGTGTTCGAAATTGGCCACGGCCACCACATAACTGCGGCCCGAGAAGGTGTTCAACTTAATCTCGTGGGGCACATGCTGGTCGGAAGTCGACTCGTCGAGCCAGTAGACGGCGGTCTGCTTTCCGCGGTCGGCGGAATAGACAGCCACCCAGAGACTCGAGACCTGACGGTCGAGGCCATCGGCCATGTCGTCGCGCGATACCGAGGGCATTGCGCCGGCATCAATGCGCAGCACAATCTGCGAAGGCAGTCCTTGGGGCTGTGGGGCGGGCGGCGGGTCCAGGACGTCGGAGCAGGATGTCGCGGCAAGCAACACGGCCAGCACCGGGAGCAGGGCCGGGAACAGCGTCCGCAATTTATGGTGAAGATATGTTGTTGTCAGCATTATGATGTCAGTTAAACGGAGGTATTACAATATCGTCCTCGGTATTCCAGGGGCAGACCTGATATGTGAATACGGGGTTGGCGCCTATATATTCGATTTCCGTCACCACGTTGGTGTTTCGGGGCAGGTCGGTCATCAGGGTCAGTTGTCCCGGTGTCTGGGGCACATACCAGCGGATTGGAGAATCGCCCATGTCGTTGCCGTCGATAATCACGCCGATGGTATATTGCGTTCCGGCGGGGCCTTCGGGCAGATATACCAGGGGGAGGTCGACGCTGCGGCCACTGCCCACTGTGTAGTTGAAATACAGGGCCTCGGACGTGGCGTCGGGACCGGCGGGAGTGCGGTAGGCGGTCCAGAAATACTGGCCGTCGTTGGTGTCGTCGGTGAAATCGGCATCGAAGAACAGGTACTGGCTGCGCGGGATGTTGCTCAGTCGGATACGGACGGTGTGGGGCTTGTCGGTGCTGTTCCTGAACGATGTGGTGTATTTGACGGCCGCGCGCGTGAGGGTGAACGTTGCGGCGTCGACCAGCACATTGCCCACATGATACTTATGTATGGCGGTGATGGGCAGCGGGGTTTCCATCTGCGGCTCGGCGACCATGGGGTTGAAGGGCATCGTCACCTTGCGCACGTCGTCGACATCGACGTGCATGCCCACAAAGGCGTTGAAAGTGTTGAGGTAATCGGTGAGCGACATCTCGGTGCCGTCGGCGGTCACGACTGTCTTGCCGTCCTCGTTGCCGACGAACAGGATGGTCTTGTCGTCGTTGTTACGCACGGGGAAGTCGGCGCCGGAGGCCTCGGAAGCGGGGACGTCGAGGTTCCAGCGGGTGTTGTGCTCGACATATCCGTCGCCGTCGATGATGATGATACGCAGGTTGTGGAGACGTTCGCCGTCGTTGATTGCGGGGCGCTGTCCGTTGTATTCGTCGCCGGTGGCGCGCGAATATCCGGCACTCCGCACCAGACTGACGTTGATGTGCAGCATGGCGATGGAGGGATCGTCGGGGGTATCGGAACTATGCGAGCAGGCTGTGGTGAGCGCGAGGCCCATCACGGCGGCAATACCGGCTATGAGTTTCGTTACCTTCATCGGACGTCTGTGAATCTGAATACTATATATTTGAGAGAGGTTATGATCAGTCGAAGTTAATATTATTGATGCGCACACGCCATGGTCCGGTCTGAATCACCACCTGGTGCCAGGTGTTGTTCGAGGCGAGGACGAATGTGAGGTTCCACTGGCTTCCGCGGTCCAGGAATTCCTGGTCGCTCCAATTGGAGGCGTCGCTCTTGGTGAAGCACAGGTAGGTGTGAAGCGGAATGTCAATGATTTCGCGTGCGGCCTTCTTGCTGTACACCACCAGACGGGCCTTGTCGGCCATCGAGGTGTGGAAGCGCGAGGTGGAAATTTCGCCGTAGGCCATGGTGACGTCGGTCACGGCGCCGTCGCGGGCTACGGAAGCGGTGCTGACGGTGCCCTTGCTCCATGCGTCGTAGACGGTGTTGCCCACATGCACGGGGGTGTTATCTTGGTCGAGGACAGTGTTGTCGTCGATAATACTGAATTCAAAATCGTTGCCGTCCAGGGGCTGGCCGTTGAGGTTCTGCAGCAAGACGCGCACATTGTTTGTGGTCTTTTTCATGTGCAGGGTGACGGTGTTGTAGGCGGGAGAATCGCCCGTGACGCGGAAATCGACAATGCCGTGGAAATGGTCGTGGAGCAGATTGCCGATGTGGTCGTCGGAAAGGGTCATGCCCAGGTCGGAGATTTTCGCTCCGGCAGCGGGAGCCGAGGTGGTGTGGACGAACGAGGCCTTGTCGCAGGCGATACCGCCGTAGGCCACGGCGCGGTAGTTGCCGGGCGCGAGGTCGACGGCCATGCGATAGTTCTCGTCGGCAAGCACGTCGGTTGTTTCGGTACGGGTGGTGACGTAGTTGCCCTGCTCGTCGTAGATATATAGCGTCAGACAATCCACCTGCGAGGGGAATGCGTTGGCCGACTCAAGGTTGTGGTCATAGACAAAACGCAGTTCGATGCCGGCCGGACAGGGGTCCAGGTCGTCGAAAACGCTGCCGCACGACGTGAGCATGGTCATCGGAGCCATCAGGAAGGCTGTGGCCAGGGGTAGGATGAATTGCCGTTTGATTGTCATTGTTTTATATATGATTCAGAAAAAAGAGGAAACACCGGCGGCGGCGGACGCTGCCGCCGGTGTGTGGTTATGGAAGAGAATTACGAAATCAGAACTTGATGCCGTTCACACGAACCAGCCAGTCCTTGACGGTCACGCTGATGGTGAAGTAGGTATCCCAGTCGTCAACATCGGTGGGTTTGAAGGTACCGATGCGGCCGACCTTTTCGATGTAGAGTTTGTAGATGTTGTTGCGGACGTTGGCAAACTCCATGTTGCTGACGTACTGGGACATGTTGTCTTCGTTGTGCTTGTTGAAGTAGAAGTAGTAGCACAGGAAGTCGCCGGCTGCGTTGGCCACGTAGCGCTGGAAGCCGTTGGCTTCGAAATCGGCGTCGGCCTTTTCGGCAGCGCCGGTACCGGTCACGTCGAAGCAGGCCTTGAAGGCGGTGGCGAGGGTCGAAGCGGGCTGCTCAAGCAGTGCTGCGTAGATAGCCTGGGCGTTGACATAGAGCACGTTGTTGAAGATGTACATCGGGGTCTTGTCGTCAGCGGCTTTGGCATCGGCTACAATCTTGGCCTCGAATACGAAACCGGTGGTGTTGGCGTTGGTCTGCAGACCCTGCTTCCAGGTGTTCTCAGTGCCGTAGCGCCAGATGTGGAATTTCTGCCATTCGGGTTTGTTTTCGCCGTTCCAGGTGTTGTCGTTGTCTTCTTCACCGCCGAGGATGCCTGCGAGGGAATCGAAAGTGAGGCCGCTGGCTTCGGGATTCAGGGGATCGATGGCTGCGGGCAGGGGCAGGAGATACGACTTGGTGTCGGGAGTCACGACGAAACCTTCGGTGTCGAACAGGGGATAACCGGGAACGTAGTTTACGGTTGTGCCGTAGGTACCGTTTTCGGTGGGAGCCTGGCCTTCTACTTCAGGGGTAGCGGGCGTGAAGTCCACGGTGCGGGGCAGATAGTAGAAGTTCTTGTTGAGGTTGAACAGGGCAACGCGGGTGAACACTACATCAGCCTGGTGGATTTCAGCAAGTTGATCGGCAGTAGCGGCGGTAGAGGGCTGCAGGGTGACTGTGCCGTCGGCGCCCTTGACGGGAATGTCGCGGCCGTCAATAGTTACGCCGTCGGGCAGCAGCTGCTCGTTGTAGACGGGATAGGTGAGGGCCTTGTCGGGGTCGGGAGCGGCGTCACGGAAGTCGTAACGGGTGGCCAGACGGACAACATCTACGTTACCCAGGGGGAATGCGTGGCTGGGCGAGTTGTAGGTCTCCAGTGTGCCCTTGTCAGGCAGAGAGGTGGTGACCTTGCCGATGCTTGCCATCAGGAAGCCGTTCTTGGCCCAGATGGACGAGGGATCAGCCTCATCGAAAGCGATGTCGAGGAAATCGTCGCCGGTGGTGAGGGCAGCGATTTTGGCGCGGAATGTCTCGGAAACGTTGCAGTATGCGTAAACATTCAGGACGTGACCGGCCTCGTTGTAGAGAACTTCCTTGTCCTCGAATACGATGGTGTGGACACCGTTTTCGATACGGGGGTTATCGCTCATGGCGTAGGTCACGAACTTATTCTCGGTGTCGGCGAGGATAACGACGATGGAACCGACGCGGTTTTCGGAGTCCTTGCCTTCCTCTTCGCCTTCGGAGGCTTCGGAACGTGCCTCGGGCATGCGGAAATAGATTGAAGAGTAGATACCCTCGGTGGTGGTTTCAGAGCCGGGACCGGGGTTCGGAGCGTCTTCACTGCTGCAGGCGGAGAGGCTCAGGGCGGCTGCGCCTGCAAGAATCCAGTTTAATAACTTCATTGTAAGAATAGATTGGTTAATAATTAATTGATATTTATTGTTTATTTTTCTCGTGTGAAAGTCCGGGGCTTGCGGTCGTCGATGTATTCGACGGCGTTGCCCATGGATATATGTCGTTCAAGCGATTCGAGAGCGGCGGGAGCCTGGGGCAGTCCGGCGGCCGAGGCTGCGGTCAGCAGCGTGCGGGCCGTGTCGTAGTCGCCGCGGCGGGCGGCTGCGACGCCGCGGATATAGGCCACGGCGGGCGATGAGGCGTCGACGTGCGACAGGTAACTCTCGACGGCGTCATACTGGCCTTTGCCCAGGGCGACGACGGCGGCGTTGATGTTGCTCACCGAGTCTTC
This sequence comes from uncultured Porphyromonadaceae bacterium, assembly GCA_905193395.1. Lineage (GTDB taxonomy): Bacteria > Bacteroidota > Bacteroidia > Bacteroidales > Muribaculaceae > CAG-873. The sequence goes on along the minus strand of CAJJOO010000034.1, from coordinate 2,734 downwards.
GGGGAACATCCTCACGGCCACGCTGTAGACCTCGTTGTACTCGTCGGAACCGACGGGATAGGACTGGGCCAGCAGGTGAAATTCGTTGAGCGAGAGGTTGCCCGGGCGCTCGCGCATCACGCGGCGGATTTCGTCAAGGTCCGTATACTGGCGTATGTTGTAGCGGATACGGTAGTCGGAATGGCGCAGGGCCGGGTAAATCACCTCGAGGATATATTTATAGTCCTGGGGGAAGCGGCGGCGCATTGTGGCGTCCTTCACGTCGGGAGCCAAGTCGCTGTTGGCGATTTCCAGGAGTTCGGCGCGGTGAGGCAGTATGCCGTTCTGCAGCGAGTCGCGCAGGCCGTCCCAGTCCTCGGGTTCCGAGGAGAGGTGGAACAGCGAGGGGGCGAAAGCATAGCGCGACATAACATAGTCGCGCAGGGCCTCGGTACGGCCCTTGGCCAGGCGCACGTTGTTGTTGTAGGGACCCTCGGGCGAGGCGAAACCCTTGATATATATGTCGGTGATGGTGGCGTCGGGATTGTCGCGCACGGGATTGATCGAGGCGATGATTTTGGCCAGTTCGGCGGGGTTCTTGCGGTATCCGGGGTCGATTTCGGTGCGGTTCACGCGGAAATCGATATAAGCCTGGCCGCTGATTTCCACCACCTTGTCGCCGGAAGCCTGCGGGGGCGTGGCGATGAAGTCGGGTGCCACATACTCGCGGGGCGAGTAGTCGAGGCGTGCGACGGGCACGGCGACGTTGCGTTCGTCGCGTCCGCAGCAGCCGTGCTCGCGGCAGTCGATCGCCACGGTCGAGCGCACCATCCAGTCCTCGAATGGAATGGCGGCGGTGTAGGTGAAAGCATTTCCGCGGCCGCTCTGCAGCAGGGTAGCGCCGGCCGGCAGGGTCTCGCCGTCGCGCTGATAGCGGATATAGCGTGCGCGTCCGGCCAGAATCACTTCGGGCATGACGGCCGAGCGGGTGGAATCGGCGTTATAGACCACGGGCACCAGCGAGAGTTCGCGGTTGATGCCCAGATTGTACTGTTCGGGCTGCACATTCATGGTCAGGACCAGCGTATTGTTGTCGGTGCGGCTCACCGAGAGGTCCGTGACGGCCAGAGAGGGCAGCGTGTGCGCCCCGGCCGATACGGTGCCGGCCAGAATGGCGGCTGACAGGATGTATTTTAATACTGACATGGCTGGCGAGCGGTTTTTAGAATACGTAAATAATGTTGATGGCAGCCTTTGTGGGGCCTACATAGTTGTGGACGGCGTTTTCGCGGATTTTGCGGCCGCAGGAGGCGCAGGGATACACGTCGTAGCGGGTGTAGATCCAGCCCAGGGCAATCTCGCCCTCGATGCTCCAGTGGCGCGAGAGCATATGGGTGTAGCCGTAGCCAACGCCCAGGCCGGCTCCCCACCCCTGGTGGCGGCGGGTCTGCAGTTCGTCGAAGTCGTTGCCCAGGAAATTGAAGGTGTGGCTGCCCCAGTTGCCCCAGTTGTATTCGCCGGCGATGGCGTGGGCGGCCAGGAAGTGGCCCGAAAAGCGCTCGCAGAACCAGTAGCGGATTTCCGGCTGCACGAACCAGTGTTTCCACAGGTGGTCCTTGATTGCCCAGTCGTTGAAATTGCCCGATATGTCGGCCGACCATTTAGGCGCGAAGCCCCACTCCACGCCGAGGTTGGGGCTAGCCGTGGCGTCGTAGAGCAGATTGGTCTTGACGGCGACGTTGCTCATCTGCGCCACGCCGGCAAGGGCCGCTATCGCAAGGATTAGGGTTAACAGACGCTGCTTCATTTCCTGAATCTTGTCTTTGTTTATGAATGTTGTTTGAACAGTTGACTTATGCGTAAAATTGCCTATGCCAGCGACTCACGGCACATGACAAACGCGGAGGCCGGATTATCCGACCGCCACCGGGAATTCCCGTCACGTTTTATGCGAGTCTTTGCCTTTATGTCGTTGTTGAGAGAGAGCATAGCAAAAGATATGTTTGGTTTTGACATCATCAGCGCGATAACACAGGCAAAATGAAACTACTATCGCGCTAAGAGCAGGCAAAGTTAGGCATTTTTCGCTGCATTTACAAAATGTTGGAGCCGGGTGCATCTTCGGTTTAAGAATATTTAATATTCAGGCGCGATATTTAACGCAAAATCCCTGCGGCATTAACACAGCCGCAGGGACTTTCAGTTTAGAAATAGGAATGAAAGTAGGGTTTGCCATGCGTAGGGCTGCTCTCCGGAGCAGCCGGAATCAACGGGCACGGCGCAGCCGAAGAACCTGGGCCGAGCGGGCCGGCAGATACAGCCGCAGCCACTCCACTCCGGCCGGAGCATAGAGGGCGTCGGGCGCCGTCAGGTGCTCGACGTTCTCGTCGATGTTGCCGTAGCCGCCGAAGGCGGGGTTGTCGGTGCTGAGAACTACGTCGTACGAGCCGCCGGGGGCCAGGATGCCGTAGCCGTCGAACGACTTGAAGGGGCTGAAGTTGAACACGAGCACCAGGTCTCCGCGCATGAAGGCAAGAACCTGGTCGTCGTCCTTCTCCCAGAGTTTGCGTATTGGCAGCGACTGGAAGTTGTAGACGCCGGCCACGAGGGCCACCATGGCGTTGTCGAAGGCGTTGAGGAACTTGTATTGCAGGTCGTCGCGGTCCACGAGGTCCCACTGGCGACGGGCATATTTGTAACTCCAGCCGTTGCCCTCGCGGGGGAAGTCAATCCACTCGGGATGGCCGAACTCGTT
>CAJJOO010000033.1 GCA_905193395.1 uncultured Porphyromonadaceae bacterium | reverse complement strand
CAGGATTATGAACGCCGTACACGAGCAGATTATCAGCGTGTCCGTATATACGCCGAGCGCCTGGATAAGCCCCTGCTTCACCGGATGGCTCACCGACGCTGTGGCGGCCGCATTGGGCGTCGAACCCTCCCCGGCCTCGTTGCTGAATAGTCCGCGCTTCACGCCCATCACAACGGCCATTCCGAAGGTGCCTCCCACGGCCTGCCCAACACCGAAAGCATTGGAGACAATCGTCTCAAGCACCGCAGGCAGACTACGGATATTCATTATGATTATCACGATGGCCAGGATTATATAGGCCACGGCCATCACGGGCACCACCACTTCGCTGAAACGGGATATACGCCGGATTCCGCCCCAGATAATCGCGAGGGTCAGCAACGCGACGGCCACAGCGGTCAAATCGGGGCTGATGCCGCCGGCCTCGGCCAGCGCGTCGGCTATCGTATTGGACTGCACGCTGTTGAAAGCCAGGCCGAAGGTCACCGTGATAAGGACGGCAAAGGTTACCGCCCAGGCCCTGCTGCCCAGTCCGCGGCTGATATAATAGGCCGGGCCGCCGTAGAAACTGTCCTTGCCGCACACTTTGAACAACTGCGCCAGAGTCGATTCGGCAAAGGCGCTTGCAGCGCCAAGCAGGGCGATAACCCACATCCAGAACACTGCGCCAGGACCGCCGATGGCGATGGCCGAGGCGACTCCGGCCAGATTACCGGTGCCCACGCGCGAGGCTATCGACACGGCGAAGGCCTGAAACGAACTGACGCCGTGGCGGCTGTGTTCGCTGTCGCGGCGCCCGGAACGGCACAGCAGGCGCAACATCTCGGGAACCATTGTGAACTGGACCCCGCGGGTGATTATGGTGAAGAAAATTGCGGCACACAGAAGGACCGGAACCAGAATCCAGTCGCTCATGAAGCCGGCTGCGGCAGCGAGAATCCGTTCCGCTACATTATCCATAAAGCCACGCGATAGACAATAAATGAAACCACCCAGGCCAGGGCCGTGTTATAGACCACCGAGAAGGCGCCCCATTTCCATGAATGGGTCTCGCGGACAATTGCCGTGATTGTGGCCACACAGGGGCAATAGAGCAGTATGAACACCAGGAATGCCAGGGCCGAGGCCGAGGTGAAATCGGGCCCCCGGCCGTCGGGCTGCGGGGCTTCGAGGCGCTGGCCAAGCGAAGCGTTGTCAACGGCCTCGTTGTCGGTATAGAGGACACCGAGGGTCGACACCACGATTTCCTTTGCAGGCACACCGGCCAGGGCGGCAACCGAGGCACGCCAGCGGAATCCCAGCGGCTCCATGACGGGGTTTATGGCCTTTCCGGCACGGCACAGATAGGAATCGTTGTTCTCCACCGGCGCTTTTGTCACAGTGTCGGCCGACACGGGGCGCGGGAAATAGTTAAGCGCCCAGACAATGATGGATGCGAACAGGATTATGCCACCCATTTTTTTCAGATACTGAACGCCTTTCGACCAGGTGTGGCGCACCATGGCCTTGGCTGTCGGCATGCGGTACGGCGGCAGTTCCATCACAAACGGGGTCTCGTCGCGAGTGAAGGCAACCTTGCGCAGCAGTCGCGCAGTGACAACGGCCATCACCACACCCAGAATATAGAGACCCATGAATATCCACGCGGCATAGTCGTAGAAGAACGTGCCGACAATCAGTACGTATACCGGCAGACGTGCCGAGCAGGACATGAACGGGTCGATGAGTATGGTAATTATTCGGCTCGAACGGCTCTCTATGGAACGTGTGGCGATAATTGCAGGCACATTGCACCCGAAGCCCATCACCAGCGGGATGAACGACTTGCCATGCAGCCCGATACGGTGCATTATGCGGTCCATGATGAATGCCGCCCTCGACATATAGCCCGAGTCCTCCATCAGCGAGATGAAGAAATAGAGTATCAGGATGTTGGGCAGGAAGACTATCACACCACCCACACCGCCGATGATACCGTCGGCCACAAGGTCCTTGAGTATACCGTCGGGCATGAAGCGGGAGCACAGACCGCTGAGGGCGTCGACGCCGGCCTCAATCCACTCCATCGGATAGGCGCCGAGGAAAAAGGTAGCCCAGAACATCACGAACATCACGGCCAGGAACACCGGGAAACCGAAAAGGCGGTTGGTGATTATGGAGTCTATTACGGTGGTCGCACTGTGGTCCGATGCCTGCCCCGGGGTGTAGGTCTCGGCCAGGGCGCCGGCGATGAAACCGTATTTCTCGGCAGCGACGGTCGACGATACATCCTCTTCGTTCAGGCGTTCGAGGTCAGCGCGGAGCATGTTGCGCTGCTTGCACATCAGTTCGTAACTGTCGCTGGATTTCATGATGCTGTCCACCTCATTGTCCCCTTCCAGAAACTTGATGGCAAGATAGCGGGGCGAGAAACGGTGACCGATGCGGCTGTCCTTCTTGATTATGTCGATGAGCACGCGGACGGCCTTTTCGATGTCGTGGCCCAGATTCACATGAATATGGCGCACGGAATCGTCGCTGCCTTCATAGACCTTGATGACGGTGTCGAGCAGTTTATCGACGCCCTCGCCGTTGCGGGCCACGATTGGCACCATCGGGACGCCGATCATGTCGCCCAGGTTCTTGTAATCGAGCGTGGCGCCCGAGCCGCGAAATTCGTCCCACATGTTCAGGGCGATAACCATCGACAGGTTCATGTCGATGAGTTCGGTGGACAGGTACAGATTTCGTTCGAGATTGCTGGAATCGACCACGTTAAGAATCACGTCGGGAGTCTCGTCGCGCAGGTAGCGGCGCACATACAGTTCCTCTGGCGAATACGAGGCCAGCGAATACGTGCCCGGCAGGTCGACCAGCGTGATGCTGTAATTGCGGTATACGAAGGTGGAGCGTTTCACATCCACCGTTACGCCGCCGTAGTTGCCTACATGCTCCGAGGTCCCGCACAGACGGTTGTAGAGCGACGTCTTGCCGCAGTTCGGGTTGCCGATAAGGGCGACATTGATCTTATGGAGTTCGGCACGTCGCTGGTCAGGGCGAACTTCGGCACTTTTCCCGCCGGCCGCAGGTTCGTCCGTCGGTTCCAGGGGCGTGACTTCAATCAGTTCGGCCTCGGCCCGGCGCAGAGAAACGCTGTAACCGAGTACTTCATATTTAATGGGATCTTTAAGCGGGGCGGAAAGTTCGACCTTGACCGTACGGCCGCGGACAAAACCCATTTCCATGACTCGCTTGCGGAAAGCGCCGTGGCCCATTATCTTGACGACGACTGCTTCCTGACCTGTTTTGAGTTCTGATAGCAACATAGTTTTTACGAGTGCAAATTTCACTATTTTTTGCGAGATAAGCAAGAAATAATGTCGTTCTGTCGCGGTAGTATGCAGGGAAAATCGTATCTTTGCAATATCAAACACAGTGATTCTATGGATACCGACCAGCAATATGACAACGCCGTGGCTTCGTGCCGCGCAATTTTCGCTGCAAAACTGCACGATTACGGACCCTCGTGGCGCATACTGCGCCCATGTTCCGTCACCGACCAACTATATATCAAGGCTAAACGGATCCGCTCGCTCCAGACCAAGGGCAATGCCGCCGTGGACGAAGGCATCCTGCCGGAATTCATGGCTCTGGTCAACTATGGCATCGTAGGCGTGATTCAACTGCAACTCGGATGGTCGGATAGCAAAGACATCGACACCGCACGCGCACTTGAACTTTACGACCGTACCGCCGCCGTGGCACGAAAACTTTTCATGGCCAAGAATCACGATTACGACGAGGCATGGCGCGGCATGCGAGTTGCATCGTACGTCGACTTCATCCTCACCAAAATCGAACGCATCAAGGAAATCGAGGACAACGACGGCTGCACCAAAGTGTCGGAAGGCATCGACGCCAACTATTTCGACATTGTCAACTATGCCGTATTCGGAATCATAAAACTCACCGAATGACGCACGGAGCCTCCCAACGGACCCGGCGCGCCATCGTATGGCTGTGCCGGATACTGGCCGGTGCCACCTTCATTATTTCCGGGTGGGCAAAGTGCGTCGACCCCTACGGATTCGTATATAAAATCCAGGAATACCTCGGCGCCTGGAATCTCACCGGCGTATTCCCGGCCGACATAATCCTTGTCGGCTCAGCCGGACTGTCGCTGTTTGAACTCATCGTCGGCGTGATGCTGCTGACAGGCTGCATGAAGCGTTTCGCCCCCCTGGCCGGACTCGCCATGATGGCCGTGATGCTGCCGCTCACGGTCTATCTCTACATCGCCAGCCCGGTTTCCGACTGCGGCTGCTTCGGCGACCTGATTGTCCTGAGCGACGGCGCCACACTCCTTAAAAACATCATCCTCACTGCATTGCTTGTCATGGCACTGCTGTGGGGCGGCGCCGCCAGTCCACTGTATCGTCCGGGACTTCAATGGCTTGTAATCGTCCTGACCGCGGCCTATGGCCTGCTAACGGCCATAATCGGCTGGAACATACAGCCCGTGGTGGATTTCCGGCCTTATGCGCCCGGTCGCACCTTAATATCGCAGGTCGAGGAATCAATGCCGGAATATATTTATGAAAAGGACGGCGAGCAGCGTGTCTTTACCCTCGACTCGCTGCCCGATGATTCATGGACTTTCGTCCGTCAGCAGTCAGCCGCCGCGGAAGGCGACGGCGGACTTGCCGTGTTCGACGGCGACGAGGAAGTCACGGCCGACGCACTGGAATGTGCCGGCTCCGAACTGTTCATTCTCACCGTTCTCGACCCCGGCGCCGACTATCTGACACGTGCGCGCCTGGCCAACGAATTCAGCGAGACCCTCGCGGGCCGGGGCGCCCGCCTCGTGGCACTTGTGGCAGCATCCGGCGAGGCCTTGGATATATGGAAAGACCTCGCCCGCCCCCGCTATGAGGTATATTCCGTTTCCGACACCTCGCTCAAACAACTGGCCCGCGGAAAATCGGCCCTGGTGGCCGTCGATGACTGCCGAGTGGCCTGGAAAATCAATTTCGCCGCCCTCGACCCCGCAATGGTCCGGCGCCCCGACCTCATTTCGGCGCTCAAACCCGTGGACAACGGCGATATAGCCGTGAAAATGGCCGGAGCCTATCTTTTCGCCATGCTGCTGCTTGCAGTCATCGACCGCTCGTTGCGACGTCGCCGCAAGCCCGCTCCGGCGCTAGACGAAGCCGACATCTGACGGCTGACGCCTTTAACTGACTGACACACAGCACAAACCGACATAACCACATGCTCAACAAAATACAACTAAGAGTCGACCCCGCAACCGCCACAACCGAAAACCTGCTCACCGCCGCCGCAGCGGCCCAGTTAGCCATTCCGGTCGGACGGGTGAAAAAAGTTGAGATTCTGCGCCGCAGCATCGACGCCCGCCAACGCCGTGTGGCGGTGAATCTCGCCCTCGCCGTCCACGTCGACGAAATCGACACCGAATTCCGCCGCTATACTCCCGTCACCTATCCCGACGTCAGCCAGGCACGCCCCGTGGTGGTCGTAGGTTCCGGGCCGGCCGGACTCTTCGCCGCCCTGGAACTGATTGAACTGGGACTGCGGCCGATAGTCCTCGAACGAGGCAAGGACGTCGACAGCCGCCGCCGCGACATGGCCGAATTGTGCCGCTCGGGCATTGTGGACCCCGATTCCAACTATGCTTTCGGCGAAGGCGGCGCAGGCGCCTTTTCCGACGGCAAACTCTACACCCGAAGCAACAAACGCGGTCCCGTGGACAAGGTGTTGCAGATTTTCCACACCCACGGCGCCGACGATTCCATCCTGGCCGACGCCCATCCCCATATCGGCACCGACCGTCTGCCGGTCATCATCAAGGCCATGCGCGGGACAATCGAGAAACACGGCGGAACGGTGAAATTCAACAGCCGCGTCACCGACCTCACCATTGAAAACGGCCGGGTTACCGGCGTTGAGACTGCCGGGGGCGAGCGTTTCGAAGGCCCCGTGATACTGGCAACCGGCCATTCCGCCCGCGACATCTATACCATGTTGCTGGACCACGACGTGGCCATGGAAGCCAAGGGCATCGCCGTGGGCGTGCGCCTCGAGCATCCCCGCCATCTGATTGACTGCATCCAGTACCACTCGCCGCAGGGCCGCGGCAAATACCTGCCCTCGGCCGAATATTCGATGCTCACCCGCGTGGGCGGACGTGCCGTATATTCATTCTGCATGTGCCCCGGCGGCGTCATAATTCCCGCAGCAAGCGCCCCGGGCCAACTGGTGGTCAACGGCATGTCGCCCAGCAACCGCGGCACGCGCTGGTCCAATTCCGGCATGGTGGTCGAGGTCCTGCCCGAGGACGTCCCCGAATATGCCGGCCACGGCGTCCTGGCCATGATGCACTATCAGGCCGACATTGAACGGCGATTTTTCGAGGCCGCCGCGTGCAGCCAGGTGGCTCCCGCCCAGCGCATGACGGATTTCGTCAACGCTCGCCCCTCGCAGTCACTGCCCGAGACATCCTACGCCCCCGGAATCACAGCCGGGCGTGTCGATCTGCTGCTGCCTCCGCAGATATCCAAGCGTCTTCGCGAGGGTTTCATGGAATTCGGCCGCAAATCCCGCGGTTTCCTCACCGACAAGGCGATTGTAATCGGCCCCGAGACCCGCACATCATCGCCCGTCCGAATCCCGCGCGATGCCGAAACGAGAATGCACGTCTCCTTCCCGGGCCTATACCCCACGGGCGAAGGCGCCGGATATGCCGGAGGAATCGTTTCGGCCGCAATCGACGGCATCAACACGGCCCGCGCACTGGCCCGCGCACTGACCGAACAATAAACCATCCACGCACGTTCATTTTATGATATAATATGAAAGAAAGTATAAACAGCATTATCCGCAAACCGCTTTTCTGGATAATCGTGGCCGCCATTATCGGCGGCGCAGCCTTTGCCGTAATCAGGAGCCTGCGTCCTGCGCGCAAGTCCGGGCAGATTCCCGTGGTGGAAGTGGCCACAGTGGAATCGGGCGACATTAACGTCTATGGCGAATTTGCCGGCAGAATCCGCGCAAGCCAGTATGTGGAAGTGCGCGCCCAGGTCGAAGGGTACCTCCAGCGGATGGAGTTTGCCGAAGGCACCTATATCCGCAAGGGGCAGCCGCTTTTCATCATTGATCCGTCTTTCTACCAGGCCGCCGTCGACAAGGCTGCCGCCAAACTTGCCAGCGCCGAAGCCAAGGCCCTGAAAGCCTCGCGCGACCTCGAACGAATTCGCCCGCTATACGAGCAGAACGCCGCCTCGCGTCTCGACCTCGACAACGCCGAAGCCGCCTATGAGACCGCAAAAGCCGACGTAAAGGTCTGCCGTGCCGAACTGACACAGGCCCGCCTTACGCTGAGCCGCTGCACCGTTACCTCTCCCATTTCAGGATACATCAGCGAGCGCGGAGCCGACATAGGCGCTCTCGTCGGTCCGGGTGCCAAATCACTTCTTGCAGTGGTGGTGAACAGCGATACGGTGCTTGTCGATTTTTCGATGACTGCCCTCGACTACCTGCGCAGCAAGGAGCGTAACGTGAATTTCGGCCGTACCGACACCGCCCTGGAATGGGCTCCATACGTCACCGTAACCCTGGCCGACGGCTCGATTTATCCACACCGCGGGCCGGTGGATTTCGCCGACCCGAAAGTCGACCCGAAGACCGGAACTTTCTCGGTGCGCGCCGAGATGCCGAACCCCGACCACACCCTGCTGCCCGGCGAATTCACCCGCGTGAAACTCCTGATGGACGTGCGCCACGATGCCATCGCCATCCCGATGAAGGCGCTTGAAATCGAGAAAGGTGCCTCGTATATATACGTCGTCCGCCCCGACAGCATTGTCGAACGCCGTTACGTAGAGACCGGACCCGAAGTGGGTATGGCCGTGATTATCGAGCGCGGCCTCGAGGCCGGCGAGGTTATCGTAACCGAAGGCCTTAACAAACTGAAACACGGCATGCGCGTTTCGCCGGTATCCGACCGCGAAAAATATATCGACACATCCGATTCCGACTCAGCGCAATGAAACGCAATTTCTTCCTTGAACATCCGGTTTTCTCGATAGTCCTGTCGCTGGTGATCCTGATTCTGGGCTCGATAGGTCTGTTCATGCTTCCCGTGGACCAGTATCCGCAGATTGTGCCGCCCGTCGTGCGCATTTCGGCCTCCTATCCCGGCGCCGACGCCATGACCGTCACCCAGGCCGTGGCCACACCGATTGAACAGGAACTGAACGGTGTGCCCGGAATGTTGTACATGAACTCATCCTCGTCGAATTCCGGCGGCTTCAACGCCTTGGTGACCTTCGACATCGACACCGACCCCGAACTGGCCGCCGTGGACATCCAGAATCGTCTCAAAAAGGCCGAAAGCCGTCTTCCCGCCGAAGTGGTGCAGAACGGCATTTCCGTCACAAAGGAGACAGCCACACGCCTGATGACCATAACCGTCCTTTCCTCCAACCCAAAATATGACGAGGTGTATCTGAGCAACTATGCCACCCTGAACGTCGTCGACCTGCTGCGGCGTATTCCGGGCGTCGGCTCGGTAAGTTCCGTCGGTTCGCGCTATTATGCCATGCAACTCTGGCTGCAGCCGGACAAACTTGCCGACCTCGGGCTCACCGTTAGTGACATTCAGAATGTGCTCCGCGACCAGAACCGCGAGTCGGCGGCCGGCGTTCTGGGCCAGACTCCCAATCCCGGCGCCCAGGTGACAATGCCGATTGTGGCCCGCGGACGCCTATCCAGCGTGCGCGAGTTCGAAGACATCGTGCTCCGCGCCGACGCCGGCGGCGCAATCATCCGCCTGCGCGATGTGGCCAGGGTCTCGCTCGAAGCATCGTCCTATGCCACCGAGAGCGGCATCAACGGCGGAAACGCCGCGGTACTGAACATCACCATGCTGCCAGGCGCAAACGCCATGGAAGTAGCAGCCGAAGTCCGCCGGACCATGGACGACATCGCACGCTCGTTCCCCGAGGGAATATCCTACAATATTCCCTTCGACATGACCACCTACATTTCCGAATCCATCCACCATGTCTACCGCACCTTCTTCGAGGCGCTGCTGCTGGTGATTCTCGTCGTTTTCCTGTCGTTGCAGAACTGGCGCGCCACGCTGATTCCCGTAATCGCCGTGCCGA
>CAJJOO010000032.1 GCA_905193395.1 uncultured Porphyromonadaceae bacterium | reverse complement strand
ATATAAAGGTGAATTCGAGGAACGCCTCAAGGCCATCGTAAACGAAGTCACGGCCGCCGACGGCGAAATCATCCTCTTCATCGACGAAATCCACACCCTCGTCGGCGCCGGTAAAGGTGAAGGCGCGATGGATGCCGCCAACATCCTCAAGCCCGCTCTTGCCCGCGGCGAACTCCGCAGCATCGGCGCCACCACCCTCGACGAATATCAGAAATATTTTGAAAAGGACAAGGCCCTGGAACGCCGCTTCCAGAAAGTCATGGTCAACGAACCCGACGAACTCAGCGCCATCGCCATTCTCCGCGGTCTGAAGGAGCGTTACGAAAACCACCACAAGGTGCGTATCCGCGACGAGGCTATCGTGGCCGCCGTCCAGTTATCCGAACGTTATATAACCGACCGTTTCCTCCCCGACAAGGCCATCGACCTCATCGACGAGGCCGCCTCGAAACTCAAACTCGAGATTGACTCCGTTCCCCAGGCGCTCGATGACATCACCCGCCGCATCGCCCAGAAGGAAATCGAACGCGAGGCCATCAAGCGCGAGGGCATGAAGGACAAGGTCAAGGAAATCGAAAAGGAAATCGCCGGTCTGCGCGAGGAGGAGAACGAATATTCGGCAAAATGGAAAGCCGAAAAGGAACTCATCAATCGCATCCAGCAGAACAAGATCGACATCGAGCAACTCGGCTTCGAGGCCGAACGTGCCGAACGCGCAGGCGACTATGCCCGCGTGGCCGAAATCCGTTATTCCAAGATTCAGGCCAAGGAACAGGAAAACGCCGCCATCCAGCAGCAACTCAAGGACATGCAGGGCGAAAAAGCCCTCATCAAGGAGGAAGTCGATGCCGACGACATTGCCGACGTCGTATCCCGCTGGACCGGTATCCCCGTCAGCAAGATGGTGCAGAGCGAGCAGGAAAAACTGCTTCATCTCGAGGAGGAACTTCACAAACGTGTCGTTGGTCAGCAGGAAGCCATTACGGCAATCGCCGACGCCGTGCGCCGTTCGCGTGCCGGCCTCAACGACCCCAAACGCCCCATCGGCTCCTTCATCTTCCTCGGTACCACCGGCGTCGGCAAGACCGAACTTGCCAAGGCCCTGGCCGAATACCTCTTCGACGACGAGAACATGATGACCCGTATCGACATGAGCGAGTATCAGGAGAAACACTCCGTCTCCCGTCTTGTCGGTGCGCCTCCGGGATACGTCGGTTACGACGAGGGCGGCCAACTCACCGAGGCCGTACGCCCCAAGCCCTATTCGTTCTCTTCGATGAAATCGAAAAGGCCCACCCCGATGTCTTCAACATCCTGTTGCAGGTGCTCGACGACGGACGCCTCACCGACAACAAGGGCCGAAACGTCAACTTCAAGAACACCATCATCATTATGACCTCCAACATGGGTTCGGCCGTTATCCGCGACAACTTCGCCAAGATGACGCCCGAGAACAAGGCGGAAGTGGTCGAGAACACCAAGAACCAGGTCCTCGACATGCTCAAGCAGACCATCCGTCCCGAGTTCCTCAACCGTATCGACGAGATTATAATGTTCACCCCGCTCGACCGTCCCGAAATCGAGGAAATCGTAGGTCTGCAGATCGGTTCCATACAGAAGATGCTCCGCGCATCCGCCGGTATCGAACTCAGCATCACCTCCGAGGCCCTATCGTTCCTGGCCGACGAAGGCTTCGACCCCGAATTCGGCGCACGTCCCGTCAAGAGGGCTATCCACCGTCTCGTCCTCAACCAGTTGTCAAAGGACATCCTGGCCCACAAGGTCAACCGCGACAATCCCATCGTTATAGACCTCGACAAAGACTCGCAGACGCTGATGTTCCGCAACTGATTAATATCACTCCGCGGTCCGGGTGTCCGCCCCGCGGGTTCCCCCACACATTCCGTCCCCGTCCGTCGGGCCAAAGATCCCGCACGGGCGGGGACGGCTGTATCGGGGCCGCTTAGCGCCCACTTTCACGCACTTCCGTGAACCAAACGCGCCCCCACACCGTTATTACTGCATAACAATTTCATTTCCAAAACTCAAGATTGTCATGAAACGATTTCTCTATTTGATGATTTTTGCACTGCCGTTGCTGGCTTTCACATCATGCAACGACGACGATGATTTGCCCGACGTGGACTTCATCGTCGACATTTCCGGAGCGACATACGTCGACGGCACTATCTACTGTGTCCAGGGTCAGCCCTTCACAATCGACGCCATCAACGTGGTCAACAACGAAAAAGGCAAGGAAGCCCTCATCACCTATGCCGAATATTTCTGGGACTATATGCGCCTGGGAACTTCCGGCACACCTCCTTTCGCTTTTGAAATCTATGTCAGCGAAGAAGCCGAACTCGGCAACCACCTCCTTGAAATCTATGCGCCGGTTTATGCCGTCGACAAATCCCCTGCCTTCTCCATGATGGCCTTCAACGTCGTGGTTGTCGCCACTACCGATGAACTCCCCGACAACGGTGTCACCAGTTTTACCTTCGCTCCGCAGATCAAGGAAAACGAAAACTGACTCGCTCCGTCACCCCTCTGACAATGCAACGCCTTTACGTTTGACAGCGTTTCGTCACCCCTCTGACAACGCAACGGGGCTGCGACTCTTTCGAGTTGCAGCCCCGTTGCGGTATCCGTCGGTTTCGATTACTTGTGGGCAATCGAATCGGATACGGTCAGGCGGGCGCGGCCCTTGGCGCGGCGGCGGGCAAGTACCTTGCGGCCGTCGGGGGTCGACATACGCTCGCGGAAGCCGTGCTTGTTCACGCGCTTGCGGTTGGAGGGTTGGAATGTACGTTTCATTGCCTTATATTTTAGTTTTTGTTATTGTTCGACAATTCGAGGGGCAAAGTTAAGAATATTTTTTAATTCGTGCAAATTTTTGCCCCGCGCCTCTCGCTTTTTTATTATTGGAAGGGCTCTCGCCGCGTCCGGCTCTTACAGCAATTCCACGCCGATGCCCGGACGGTCCGGTATCGTCACCTTGCCGTCAACTATCTTTATGCCGTCAAAACGGTCGTTGGCTATCAGCAGGTTGCCGTCCAGATCGGCCCAGTCTACCATCGGCGACAGTTGCGCTGCGGCCGTCACGGCACACGAGGTCTCGGTCATGCAGCCCAGCATCACCTTCATGCCCAGCGCGCGTGCCAGCGTCGCCATCTTGTACGCCTCGTGCATGCCCGTGCTCTTCATCAGTTTGATGTTGATGCCGTCGTATGCCTCGGCCGCACGCTTCACGTCGGGCAGTCGCTGCATGAACTCGTCGGCTATCAGGGGCAGCGGCGAGCGCTCGCGCACCCACGCCGTCTCTTCAATCATTTCCTTCGGCATCGGCTGCTCCACGAACAGACAGTTGCGCTCCGCAAGCCATTCGCACATTTCCAGGGCCTGCTCCTTGTCGGTCCATCCCTGGTTGGCGTCGACACAGATGGCCACGTCGCTCACGCGTCGCAGTGCCTCGACAGTCTCCTTGTCGTGGCCCACGCCCATCTTAACCTTCACCACCTTGAACGGCGCCGTCTCGGCTATCTTGGCGGCCATTTCCGTCGGGTCGGCGTCGTAACTGATGGTGAACGAGGTGTTCGGCGCCTTCTCGGGGTTCAGACCCCAGATTTTGTACCAGGGCTGGCCCATTATTTTGCCCGTCAGGTCGTGCAGCGCGATGTCGACCGAGGCCTTCGCCGCGCGGTTGGCCGGGGCAACGCTGTCCATGTATTCGTGGATATCTTCGATGCGGAACGGATCGGCAAACTGGCCCAGGTCCAGTGATGACAGGAACTTGCACACGCTCTCCACGTTCTCGCCCAGATAGGGCGGCATGGACGCCTCGCCGTAGCCCGTGACGCCGTCGTATTCTATGCGCACCTGCACGTCGGGGGTGGTGGTGCGCTGCGACCGCGCCAGGTTGAATGCGTGGCGCAGTTTCAGTTCGTATGGCTCGAATGTCAGGTTCAGGCGTCCGCTGCGGGTGGTCGGGCGCGTGGGGCTGTCCGTGGCCGAGAGGCTCAGGGGTGAGGTGGCGGCCATGGCAAGGCCCAGGGCCGAGGTGCGGAGAAAGTTTCTGCGGTTCATAGTATGCTGTGTTGGGTATTTGATTGGTTTCTTTTTAATCTTCTACTATTATTATTTCGGTGGCGGGTTGCGCGGCAAAGTACCAGCTTTCGCTCACCGGACGGATGTTCTCGTCGTCCATGGAATCATAGATGCGTGTGGCGCTCAGCGGCGAGTAGAGGTACAGCGGCGACTCGCGGTCCAGGCTGTTGCGGCGTACCAGTCCCGACGAGTGGATGAACATGCCGTCGCTGTCGTAGATTGCCACATGGGTCACGCGGCCCGTCTCACGGTTGCCGAAGAACAGCAGGTCGCCCTTTTCCATGGCGCCGATGTCCTCGGGGTCCAGTTGATGGCCCGTGCGCGCCTGCTGCGAGGCGTCGCGCAGCAGGATGATGCCGTTGCTCAGATAACTGATTTTCACCAGGCCCGAGCAGTCGACGCTTTTGCTCGACGTGCCGCCCCACAGATAGGGCGAACCCATCATGGTGTGGGCCGTCAGCATGATTCTCTCGGCGTCGAAAGGTTGCGATGCCCATTCCGTAATCGGTTGGAACACTTCGGCGTCGGCCCAGGCCGTCTGTCCGTCGGGCAGTTTTATCATCCGCCGGCCGTTTGTCACCGGGGTATCGGGAACGGCTTCGACTACGGCGTTAAGCACCAGTTGCGACACCACATCGCGCGGCGAAGTCCCCGTCGGGTCGGCATAGGCGCGCGGCTCGGTCATGGTGATTACCGTCAGGCGTGTGCTGTCGCTCTGCCATTCAAGGAGCGATTCTGAATCCCGGGGCGAGACCGACGAGTCGGGCACCCAGGCTATATAGTGGTCGGGTGTCTGGACGCGCATCCATTCGTCGGTGGTCTCGAGGACACGCACGGGGGTGCCCATCACGGCCTGCGTGGCCACCTCGGCCGAATGGGCCGGGCGGGTGCGCAGTGTCGCCACCGGAATCCGCACCAGGGCCCAGGAATCGTAGCCGAACACCTCCACTGAGTCGACATATTCAACCCCGGCGGCGTCAAGCGAGTCTGTCAGAATCCACAGGTTTGCCATGTCGCTCACCTTGCCTCGGAGCACGCCGTCGGCCAGTGTCACTTCAAACACTTCCTGGCGTGCGTCGGGTGCGACCTGCGATTTCACGGCGGCGATAATGCCGTCGGTCTGTGCCGAGGCGGCCACTGCGGCGGCCGCAAGTATTGTCAAGATGCTGCTGCGTTTCATTTTGTCTCAATCGGGATTATTGATATGATGTCGAATGTGCTGTCCCAGGCGGGATAGAACAGGTTTCCGCGGCTTGTCTCGACCTCGCCGGCCTGGAAATCCACGGTCTCGGAGCGAACATAGCGTTTGGCCGGATAAAGTTCGCCGCAGACCCCGAGGTTAGAGGCGAAACGGTGGGCATCCATGCCCTGGTTGTAGAAATAGACCACGTCCGGATTCTCCGACGCGCTCAGGCGGCCGAACGAGGCGTCGACAGGAACCCAGCCCACGCCCTCGAAGTATACCTCGGCCCAGTCGTGATAGTTCTTTTCTCCCGGATGCAGCATCCAGCCGCTTTCCCAGCGTGCGGGTATGCCCAGCGAGCGCATCATGCTGATGTAGAGCAGCGACACCTGGCCGCAGTCGCCGTGGCCCTCGCGTATCACATATTCGGGAATACATTCCAGGGTGCTGTATTCGCGTGCCCCCGCCCAGGGATAGCGGGATATGTAGTTCAGAATCTTTCGGGAGATCAGGTAGGGATTGGTCTCGCCGTCGGCAATGGCGCGGGCCATCTGCGAGAGGTCGGCGATATGCGGCTCGTCCATCCGCGTGTAGCGGCGGTAGACTTCGCTTGTCGTGTCATAGGGTTTAATGGCCGACATGATTTCTTCTTCCGGGAAATACTGGCCGTGGTTGTCGAACGTCGCGGTGTAACTTACCGTCGTCGTGTCGCCCGCGGCGCCCACCGGAACCTCGAAATATATGGTGTTGTGGACCGAGCGTCCGTCGCTCATCGTGTAGGTGGAGTGGCTGGTCTCGAGCAGTCGGATGTTGTCCTGGCGGTCGGAGGCAAGGGGGTAGGGCATCCAGATGCGCAATGTGTCGCCCTGGATTGCATCGTGGTTCGGAACCTGGACGATGAAACGGTAGGTGACACGGTGGGCACCGCCCATGGGGTTGCGGCCGGCTTTGCAGTCGAGCACCGAGTCTACGTAACTCAGCCTCACTTCGCCCGGGTCGGCACCGCGGTGGCGCCAGCCCTCGTTCCGTGCGGGGTCAAGGAGATACAGATTCCGCAGCGCCTTGCGGAATACGCGCACCGTGTCGTCAATCACAAGGGTCTCGACAAATCTGTCGTCGATCAGTTCGTCGATGGCGTGCGGTGTGAGCGTGCTGTCGCAGGCGGCCGCAATCTCTTTGAACTGTTCCACCGTGTAGGGAAAGTCGCGGCGGATGCGGGTCTCGATGGCTGCTGCCGAGTCGGTTTCGAGCCATGCCGGGGTGGTGGCCGCGGCTTCGGCGGCTGCCAGGCAGGCGAGGGTTGTCAGCAAGATAGTTGTTTTCATGGTTTATCCGGGTGTGAGGGTGTCAGTCGCGGTTGAAGTCTATTTTCCCGAAGAAGTCGGGCCGGTGGAAGTCGGGGTGTGTCGTGTGGATGGGATTCCACGACAGGTAGTGGGGTTCGGATGTGGCCGAGGCGCATTTGTAGAAATTGGCGCGGGCGTGCTCGGGCATGTTGTCGGCGTCGAGGCCCATCAGTTCCAGCGGGATGGCCACGAGGATGCTCCAGGTGAACAGGCCTTCGATTTCCTTGAACGGCCGTGTGCCGCACGAGGGGTATCGGCGGATGGTGGAAATCTGTTCGGAAGTGAGGCGCGTGGGGTGCTTCCGCTCGCTGCGGTGCGAGGCGTTCACCGCGCCGATACAGTTAAACTCGAAGTTCCAGTAGTGGCCGTCGCAGCCGGGGTCGATGAAAAATTCCACGCACGAGTCCTGGCTCACGGGGCTTTGGTCGGCGTAGTTCTCGGCCCGCAGATAGTTGCAGCGCACCAGGAAGTCGATGTATATATATTGGCGGGAATAGGCGACGGCGAATGTCGCTTTCGGGCGGTAGGGTGTCACGTCGGGCCAGTTTACGTGGCTGATGTCGTGCCGCGCGCCCTTGTCGTCGAGCAGCGAGGTGATGGCCTGCGGGTCGGTGAATACGTCCAGTTCGTCGATTCTAGGTATGTTCAGGGTATGCGATTCCATTTCGGTCGGTTTTAGGTCTTATATAAGTTCGATGACGGCCATGGTGATTCCGATAACACCCATCACCATCAGCAGGATTGCCACGATGCGGTTCACCAGCCACAGCGAGCGCACGTTGAAGCGCTTGCGCAGTCTGCTCACCAGCCAGGTCACGCCCCACCACCACAGCAGGGCGCCGCTCAGCAGGCAGATGTAGACGAAGATATAGTGGTGAATGCCGAATTCCGGCAGAATCAGGTTGAAGCGCGCGAACAGACCCACGATGAAGAACAGAATCAGGGGGTTGGAGAACGTCAGCAGGAAACCGGTCACGAAATCGGCCCAGTAACTCGTGGCTGGCGTTCCGTCGGCCGTCTTGAGAGTTCGGGTGGGGTTCTTGCGGAAAAGATAGAGGGCGAAAATGCCGAGAACAATGCCGCCGATGAGTTGCAGCCACTGCTGCTGCTCGTTGATGAAATCCGTGATGAAACTGAGACCGAAACCGGTCAGGAGGCTGTAAAGGAGGTCACTCAGAGCGGCGCCTATGCCGGTGAACATGCCGGCGCGGCGTCCCTTGCTGAGGGTGCGCTGGATAATAAGCATCCCTATCGGCCCCATAGGTGCCGATATCAAGGCTCCGATTGCGAGCCCGCGGGGCAATATGTACAGCAATTGTTCCATCTCGCCGTGTCTGCATACGTGCGCATGCGTTCAAACAACAAAGATAGTCAAATTGCCGCTTTTTCCCAAAAGCCTTTTTTGAAATTTTCAAAAAAACGCAAAAATCAAGTCAAAAGTCTGCCGGAAGGCCTCGGTTTACAGTTTGTAGACGTGAATTCCGCTATCTGTGGTCAGCCTTACGATTACAGGCGATGTAGGCAGATTGCGCGGGTCGACGCGGCGCCCGGCGATGTTGGTAACTTCGACGGAGGTCACCGTTCCGGAGGGGTCGTCGACCGCCAGGCGCCCGCTGATGCGGCGTGCCAACGGTTCCACGGCGACGTCGGGAGCGGCCACCCCGGCGCGCCGGAGAACTTCGGCCAGGCCGGCGCGGGCGTCAATCATTCCGGCGCCGTAGCGCGGGTCGGCAATGTCGGGATAGCCGCGCTGCGCCGTTGTCGTGGCGATGTCAATCAGGTCGGATGCTGACAGCGATGGGTCGGCCTGAAGCCACAGTGCGAATATTCCGGCGGCATGTGGCGAGGCCATCGACGTGCCGCACTCGGCTATATAGTAATGTCCGGGTGCGCCCGGTACCTCGGCGCATACCTTGGCCAGTTCCGACGGGTTGGCTTCGAGAAAGTGGCGGCTTACGCCCGACACCACGTAGGCTCCGGGCGCGCAGAAATGCGGCAGCGAGCGGCCGTCGCGCAGCCTGCCCCAGGACGAGAAGTCGCTGACCTTTCCGGCTGTCACGTGCCCGGCCCAGGAGGTGTTGCCGCCTGAAAGCAGCGGCGTCGAGTCGCGCGATGTGGCCGAGCCGACGCACACGGTATTGCGGCCGCAGGCCATGGAACTGATCGAGAGTGTGTTGTCGGGTTCGGTGATGTCGGGGGTGACGGTGCCGATGTTGCGGAAGAAAATGTTGTCGCCGTCGGCACAGAAATCCACTGTGGTTCCCTCGCGGCCCTCGATGGTGAGGATTCCATAGTAGCGCGTCCATCTGGTGCCGGCGGCACTGGCGTGGCAGGAATAGTCGAGGCTGACGGTGAGATTGTAGCGTCCGTTGTCGGGATTCACCTCCCAGACGGCGTCGGCCTTGCCGCTGAAACAGGCGCCGAAGTCGGGATTGTTTTCGGAACTGAGTGCCAGGCGCTCGTTGCCGCTGACTGCGCCGCAGGGTTCGGAGCGGAACACGATGCTGCGGGTGTCCATGTCGTAGATACACAGGCTCACGTCGAATGGTCTGGAATCCGCG
>CAJJOO010000031.1 GCA_905193395.1 uncultured Porphyromonadaceae bacterium | reverse complement strand
ATCATCGAGGCAGCGGCTCTGGGCATACCCGTGATTTCGACCAACTCCTCAAAAGGCATCTGGGAAATCCTTAACTGTCTCAATGACTATCAGCCGCAAATGCAAGCCAACTATCAGAACGCCTACGGCACAATCACCCCGAACAACCTGCCCGAAACCGAAAACCTCCGTTTCCTCGCCTCCGCAATGAAACGCCCCTCCGCCATCCCCACCCCCGACAACCCCTTCATCCAAAAAGTCACCTACCCCTCCATCCGCCAAATCTACATCAACGCGTAATCCCGCCGAAACGCGCACAAAATTGCATCGCCGCATTTTTCCACCTTTTTCCGTCATCGAATACCTAAATTTTTCGTAAATTTGCAACCGGTAACCAAATAGTATTGTTTGTAGTATCGAACAAGTAATTCCGTAGAATCAAACCACTAATATACAACACAAAATGACTATCGACAATTTCAATTTCAAGGGCAAAAAAGCCATCGTTCGTGTCGACTTCAACGTTCCCCTGGACGAGAACGGCAACATCACTGATGACACCCGCATCCGCGGCGCGCTTCCCACGCTGAAAAAAATCCTTAACGACGGCGGTTCGCTCATCATCATGTCCCACATGGGCAAACCCAAGGGCAAAGTGAACCCCAAACTGTCGCTGGGCCAGATCAAGGGCGCTGTGGCAAAGGCTCTCGGCACCGATGTTGAATTCGCTCCCGACTGCGCTGCTGCCGCCGACATGGCCGCCGCTCTGAAACCCGGCCAGGTCCTCCTGCTCGAAAACCTCCGCTTCTATCCCGAGGAAGAAGGCAAGCCCGTGGGCATCGACAAGGCCGACCCCGCCTACGACGCCGCCAAGAAGGAAATGAAAGAACGTCAGAAACAGTTTGCCAAGACACTGGCTTCATACGCCGACGTTTACGTGAACGACGCTTTCGGCACCGCACACCGCCGTCATGCCTCCACCGCCGTTATCGCCGACTATTTCGACGCCGACCACAAGATGCTCGGCTACCTGATGGAGAAAGAGGTTAAGGCCGTCGACAATATCCTCAACAACATCAAGCGCCCCTTCACCGCAATCATGGGCGGCTCGAAAGTTTCCACCAAAATCGGCATCATCGAGAACCTGATGGACAAGGTCGACAACCTGATTCTCTGTGGTGGCATGACCTACACCTTCGCCAAGGCCATGGGCGGCAAGATCGGCAACTCGCTCTGCGAGGACGACAAACTCGACCTGGCTCTCGACATTATGAAGAAAGCCAAGGAGAAGGGCGTCAACCTGGTTCTGGGTACCGACTGCGTGGCCGGCGACGCTTTCAACAACGACTGCCACACCCAGGTATGCTCCGTGATGGACATTCCCGACGGATGGGAAGGCCTTGACGCAGGTCCCGAGACCCGCAAGGCTTTCGCCGAGGTCATCCTGCCCTCCAAGACCATCCTGTGGAACGGTCCCGCCGGTGTGTTCGAGTTTGACAACTTCACTGCCGGTTCACGCGCTATCGCCGACGCTATCGTAAAGGCCACCAAGGACGGTGCCTTCTCGCTCGTTGGCGGCGGCGACTCCGTTGCCTGCATCAACAAGTTCGGTCTGGCCGACGAGGTTTCCTACGTATCCACCGGCGGCGGCGCCCTGCTCGAAGCAATCGAAGGCAAGGTTCTGCCCGGTATCGCAGCCATCAAGGGTGAATAACAGCACACCTTAACGTTAACCCCATTCTCCGGGCCGGACGGTCGAAACCAACCGCCGGCCCGGAGTGTTTATAATCAGGACCGGCCGGAAAACATGCCGTTTTCCGCCGCAACAACTCTGATAATGGAAGCCAACTATAAATGGATCGAGCAGCATCTGGGAGACGACACGTCCGCCCTGCGGCTCAAATACGGCAAGACGCATCCCTTCGACATCCTGCAGATTGAGTGCCGCCGCCGCTTCGGGGCGAAACTGGCCGACACGCTGCACGAGAATCCCCGATTCCTGTTTCCTACGCCGCTGTCGGGCGAACAGGCCACCTCGTCGGCCCTGGCGCGGTTCCACGCATCGCTCATCAATCCGGGCGACAACGTGGCTGATTTCACCGCCGGACTGGGCATCGACGCCATGGCCATGGCCGCCGTAGCCTCCCGCGTGACCGCCGTCGAACGCGACCCTCTGGTGGCCGAGGCCCTGAAAGTCAACACCTCGACGGCCGACAACATCACTGTGGTGTGCGACGACTGCCGCGACTTCGCCGAAGTCTGCGCCGACGCCGGCACCACCTACGACTGCATCTTCATCGACCCGGCGCGGCGCGAGGCCGACGGCAGTCGGGCCTACGCCCTGGACCGGTGCGAGCCCTCCGTGACGGAAATGCTGCCCACGCTGGCGCGGCTCACACCGAAACTCATCATCAAGGCCTCGCCGATGCTCGACATCAGCCACACGCTGTCGCTGCTGCCCCACGTCAGCCGCATCATCGCCCTCGGAACCACCACGGAATGTAAGGAACTGGACATCGTGTGCCTGTTCGACGTGTCGACCGAGGAGGCCGAGGTGAGCGCCGTGACCGTCACACCCACCGCCACGGAGATTTTCAATTTCAGCCGCCGCGACGAGGCCGCCGCAACCGTTGAATTCGGCCTGCCGAAAGTCGGCGACACTGTCTACGACCCCTATCCCGCCGTAATGAAATCCGGCGCCATGAAACTGACCGGACAGCGCTTCGGCCTGAAAAAACTGGCCCCGAACACCCATCTGTGGTTCTCGGAGCGGCTGGTCGAGGGCTTTCCGGGCCATGCATTCCGCGTCACCGAAGTGCTGCCATATGCCTCGCGCAACATCAAACGCTATGCCTCTGCGCATCCGCGTGTCAGCGTCAGCGCCCGCAATTTCGACATGACATCCGAAACGTTGCGCAAACGCCTAGGAGTGAGCGACGGTCCGGACCGTCTGTTCGGCGTTACGGCTGCCGACGGAAACCGCTATCTCATCACCGCCACGCCGGCGGAAGCCTGAGTCCGCAACATAGAGCCGACCCTGACTATAAGCGGCAGAGTTGTCGAATGTTCGCGTTGCAAAAACGCGCCGTTACGTTTTTTTTTGCTAACTTTGCAACAGAAAGAAATCCGAAACCTTAAACCGTTAACTCATATCTATGAAAAAACTATTTCTTGCCCTCGCCCTTGCAGCGGGGCTGAGCGTTACGGCGACAGCCGAGAATCCAAAACGCGAGTTCCGCGGCGCATGGATGCACACCGTGTTCCAGGAACAGTACCACCGACAGAACACAGCCCAGAACCAGGCCTACCTGCGCGAGCAACTCGACGGACTGAAAGCCGCCGGCGTCAATGCCGTGCTGTTCCAGGTGCGCCCCCAGGCCGACGCATTCTATCCCAGCGACCTCGAGCCGTGGAGCCGCTTCCTCACCGACAACGGCAAGGCCCCCGTCCCGGCATGGGACCCCTTGCAGTTCATGATTGACGAATGTCATGCCCGCGGCATGGAACTCCATGCATGGCTCAACCCCTACCGCGTGACTACCTCCAAGTCCCAGACCCTGCCCAAGGGACACATCTACCACCAGCATCCCGAATGGTTCGTCACCTACGACGGCAAGATGTACTTCGACCCGGGCCTGCCCGAAAGCCGCAAGTTCATCACCGACGTGGTGATGGATATCGTGAACCGCTATGACGTGGACGGAATCCACTTCGACGACTATTTCTATCCCTACCCCGTCAAGGGCCAGGAATTCCCCGACCAGAAATCGTTTGCAAAATACGGCAAGGGAATGAAGAAGGACGACTGGCGCCGCCACAATGTCGACCTCCTCATAGAGGGCCTGCACAACAGCATCGCCGCATCCAAACCCTGGGTGATTTTCGGCGTCAGCCCCTTCGGCATCTGGCGCAACAAGGCCAGCGACCCGCGCGGCAGCAACACCAACGGTTTGCAGAACTACGATGCCCTCTATGCCGACGTGCTCCTGTGGAGCGAGAAAGGTTGGGTCGACTATCTGCTGCCCCAACTCTATTGGGACCTCCAGCATAAATCGGCTTCGTTCCTGACGCTGATCGACTGGTGGAACGACAACGCCAACGGCCGCCACATGTATATCGGCGAGGATGTGGGCGTCACGATGAAGAAACCGGACATCGCCCCCTCGACCGATCCCAACCAGTTGCGCCACAAGGTGCGCCTGACTCGCGAGGCCGAAAACGTAGGCGGCAACTGCTGGTGGCCCGGCTACTCGGTGACCGCCAACACCGGCGGCATCGCCGACTCTCTCTCAAGCGACCTCCAGGCCACCATCGCCCTCGTCCCCACCTATCCGTGGATCAGCACCGTGGTCCCCGCCGCTCCTACCGGACTGAAAATGAACGGCAAGAAACTTGTCTGGGACAAGGCCGCCACCGCCGGCCGTCCCGAGGACGTGGTGAAATACGTCGTATACCGCTTTGAGCCGGACGAAACCGTCGACACCGCCAACGGCGAGGCTATCGAAGCCGTGGTCTGGGGCAACGAATACACCCCGGAAGACCCCGGCGTTTACGTTGTGACAGCCCTCACTCGCGTCAACAACGAATCCGCCGCATCAAAAGCCGTAACTGTCAAATAAAGACTCTGATATGCCTGCCGTCAGCGTGGTGCTCCCTGTCTACAACGGCCTCGGCTACCTTGCCGAGGCCGTGGAAAGCGTGCTGTGCCAGACTGCCGGCGACCTTGAACTGATAATCGTCGACGACGGCTCTACCGATGGCTCCGGAGCCGTCGCCGACGATTTTGCCACCCGCGACAGCCGCGTGAGGGTGATTCATGGCCATAACCGCGGCCTGTCGGCGGCCCGCAACACCGGCATCGACGCGGCCACGGCCCGGTGGATTACCTTTGTGGATGCCGACGATGTCCTTGCGCCGCAGGCTCTGGAATGGCTGCTATCGGCAGTCGCCGAAAATCCCGAAGCCGACATGATAATGGGCCACGCCACCCGCCGCCTGCCCTTTGAGGCGCCCGAGTCCAAGCCCCGCTTCCACACCCGCGAACCCGAAGCGCTGCTTGAAGACACTCTGTATCAGCGCGGTCCCCTGCACTCGGCCTGGGGCAAACTCTACCGCCGGCAGATGCTCGCACAGACGCGATTCACCCCCGGCATACTGTACGAAGACCTCGATTTTTTCTACCGCTACTGTCTGCAATGCCGCACGGCGGCCGTCAGCGACGTACCGCTATACTACTACCGCCCTACCCCCGGCAGTATCACCAACTGCTGGAACCCGCGGCGGCTTGACGTGCTCCGCGTCATGGAACGCATGGAGCAGACACTTTCGGCGACTCATCCCCACCTGCTGCCGGCCGTCCGCGAACGGCGGCTCAGCGCCTCGTTCGACATGTTCGTGCGGACCACACGCGCCGGACTCACGGACGAAGCCGCGAATATCTGGCATGAAATCCGCCGCCTGCGCCGCGGGTCCCTGCTCAACCCGAACGTGAGGCTCAAGAACCGTGCCGCCGCCCTGGTCTCCTACCTCGGCCGCCACATCTTCACGCTGATAGCAAAAACCACCCGCTGACCCGGCATTGGCGCCGGAACGCGGCCGCTCCGCGGGCGCCGTCCCACCCACGGCGAAAACCCGCTCTCAAAGATTCTCTACCCGACCTATGAAAAGTATTATACCATTGCGCTTTTCACGTATGATATAAGTAAAAGGACTGTCGAATGTCACTTTGACTTTTCCGTACTCATCAGCTCCAACAATTGTAGTATCGAGGTCAGTAATTGTCACGGCCGCAGCCTCTGCACCGTCCTCGTTAACCTTAATCGCCGTTTTCTGGATGGATTTACTTGCTGTGACTGGCGCCATCATTGGCAGCCCCATGGTTGCAAAAGTACTCTTGCTGAATATTGACGGTAGATTCCTGAATATGGCTGTAAGGTCTACCGAAGTATTTACTTCAAAACGCGGCAATCCCAGATCCACCTGGAAAGTTTTTACCTTTGAAAGCAGTTCCGAATAAGACTCTTTTGTTAGTTCTCCTTTTTCGTCGCTGATTATGTCGAGACAATAGTTCATCCCGTCAAAATCAATACTGACCATTTCCATTCTGCCCGAAGCAGAATAAAAGCAAGGTCTGTTGGCATGCATCATGGCAACCATTGACTCGCCGTCACGTCCATGGAATGGACTCTCGCTTGTCAGGAATTTGTCGAACTTGTCTTTCCACGTGCCATTGAAATACAGAGCATTGGCCCAAATTGCGACGCACCCGGGATTGATATTCTCCAATACACTCTTAATCATACCTTCGGTACTCGTTTCACACCAACTGTTGATTATCCTCAGAGCGTTTATCTCGTCAATCATATTCAGAGATGTTACAGGAGAATAAAATGTCCTGCGCATCGCATTTACGAAATCGCCGCTACATGTGTATTCTGAATTTACCCATATCGAATTGGCCATTTTTATCACCACGCCAAGACCATCAGCAGGCAGATAAGACAACAGTTTCCCGGTTGTATTATTAAGCATGTCGATACCCTCATATCCAAGTTCGGTCGCTATTTCACTTCGTGCCGGTTCGTCAATGCTGTTGGCCACAAGAGTAAGCCCGACTACCGCGCTTGCAGGAGATATGTTGAAATTCCCGTTGGCGGCATTTTCAGTTACGTCCCCGCTTAGTGCCGCCTCATACAGTCGAAACGCCACGCCGTTTTGTCCCAGGGCGCTCATCTCTGTGTCTGTGAAATGCGCCTTTGGATTGGTCACGGCCGGTTCTATAATTTCATACTCCGTCATGTTCGTCTCGGGAGTTTCGGGACTCGCCTTGTCCGAGCAAGCAGTCACAACGCAAGCCGTTGCTATTACAGCAAGAACTTCAATATGTCTAATGTTGATTTTCATACGAAACTATTTACTTATTGTGAAACATCGGGCATTATTCTTCATAGAATTACCATGCGCAAAAATATTGTTTTATTTTATCAGAAAC
Organism: uncultured Porphyromonadaceae bacterium; assembly: GCA_905193395.1. Lineage (GTDB taxonomy): Bacteria > Bacteroidota > Bacteroidia > Bacteroidales > Muribaculaceae > CAG-873. Next base: position 2,293 of record CAJJOO010000031.1, on the reverse strand, counting down.
AATATTTTTAACATTGATTAACAAAATCTGCTTTTTGTATCACTTGCTTGGCAACACCCGTGCCGTGCCTGCTCCGCAGGCACCGTCCCATCGGCTTCGTTCCAATTCAAGCCTTCAAAATGGCGCAAGGAACGCGGCCGCTCCGCGGGCGCGGAACCACAGGCTTCGAAAGGTCCGCGCCACAAATTCCGTTTTCCGCGCATCCCCAACCCTCCGCACACCCAAACCTGCGGGGGCAATCGTATCTTTGCTCCCGAAATGCACGAATACACTATCAACATATACGCATCCGCGTTTGTGCGCTGGCTCGGCCGCGCACTCTCCCGCGACGAGGCCTGCATCATCTCCACCCTGGAGAGGCAGCGCCAGGCCGCGGGCCAGATTCGTGCATTCGTCGTCGACCCCGACGACCGCTTTGCCGGCCTTCTCCGCTCCTACGTAGCCTGGCTGCAAAGCCGCGTCTACACCACCCGCGACGCCATCATCCTGGACCGCACCGCCCGCGACGCACGCCGCGGCGCCGAGGGCATGCTTCGTGCCATCGCCGCCGACCGGCACAGCCGTCGCCCCCGGCCCCGCCGCGTCAGCGTCGACACCGTCCCGGCCGTAGTGGCCGGCAGCCACCGCAGGCCCGAGGCCCTCCACGGCCGCAACGCCGAAATCGTCCTGTCCCTGCACAGCGACAAGGCCCCGCGCATCCCCGGCCGAGGCTGCTATTACGATAAATACTACGAGACCCACCGCCTGGCCGTCGGACTTTTGGCGGTGGGCAACGAATCCGTATTCATCACCCACGGCAACCCCGACCTGCCGCCGCGCCGCCGCCGTCCCAGCGCCATGCTCTACTGCATGGGCATCCACCGCGCCCGCGCCGACTCCCCATTCATCACCATCGACCTCCGCAACCCCGCCTACCAACGGCAGTCCCTGCAAAAGGACCGTGGCCGCTCCGCGGGCGCGGAACCATCTGCCTCGTCCCTCAACGGTGCAAATCGGCTTCGCAAGGAACGCGGCCGCTCCGCGGGCGCGGAACCATCTGCCTCGCCCCTCAACGGTGCAAATCGGCTTCGCAAGGAACGCGGCCGCTCCGCGGGCGCGGCCCCACCGATGGCGAAAACAAAAATTTTTGTTCCTGTGCGCGGGCCCTGGCTCGCGAAAGCGCCTGAGGCACGGCGAGCAGAACCCCGCAGAGGCGGGCTCCCTCGCTGCCCTCTGACATTTCCCCTGAAAACAAGCATATATGCGGCAGCCGCCCCCGCTACAATAGAAACGGCGGCAAAACGCACATTGACATCGTGGGTAAAAAAAGACGCCCGGCTGGCTAACCGGGCGCAACGCAAAAGTGGTATATCTTAGTCTGTCTATTCTTCTGTGCAATCCTCATCCTCGTCGCTGAGTGATTTCACAAGATTGCGGGCCAGGCGGCTGTTGGCTATCGCACGGGGGATTGACACGGCCAGGCCGATAATCAGTCCGAGGGCACCCCCGAGAAGTACTGGCAGATTATCGTCTTTCGGCAGCATGTATGCTATGGCGGCAATCAGCAGAAAGCCCAGTACGATGCCCGCCATGCGGATTCGGCTCTGTGTCATCCGGATTTTGTTGGCGCGGACTATCGCCTCGATGACCGGCAGTGAGGTCAGTTGCACGCTGCGGATATAGATTGTGAAGCGCAGATTGAATGCCATCATGACTATGCCGAACACGGCATAGCAGATACAGAGCCAAACCGGCAGGTGCAGTTCATAATAGAGCAGCGGAGCGAGGGCCGGCAGTAGCAGTCCGAGCCATATATATGCCTTCGAACGCCGTGCAAGCGACTGCTGCATGGATTCGGTGCGGTTATTGCGCAGTCTCTCCGACAGCCGTCTGTTGGCTTCCTCCAGGTCGCTCTGCCGCACGGCCAGTTGTCGCCACTGTTGTCTGAGTTTATCTAATTCGTCGTCCATATCGTTCCTTTCGTTGTTCATTGTGCGGCCATTTTAGTCAGTTTCTGTTTGATTCGGAAAAGACGGGTGGCGACATTGGATTTGCCGATACCCATGATGGCCGATATTTCTTCATAGGATTTTTCGTCGAGCCACAGCGTTATCAACGCACGGTCAATCAGGTCGAGTCTTCCGATCATGGCATAGAGTTCGCGGATTTCTTCGCTGTTGCCCGTATCGGTGTCGGGAATATCGATTCCGGTATCGAGGTTCACCATGTTGCGCGAGAATTTTCCCGCGTGACGATAACAACTGAGACAGGTGTTGAGCGCAATACGATATATCCATGTCGACATGCGCGAATC
>CAJJOO010000030.1 GCA_905193395.1 uncultured Porphyromonadaceae bacterium | reverse complement strand
GGTGCCGAAATCCGCGAGTCGATAGAGCGCATTCTCTCGGCCGGTATTCCCGTGATGGGCCATCTGGGCCTCACCCCGCAGTCGATCAACAAGTTCGGCACCTACGCCGTGCGCGCCAAAAACGAGGCCGAGGCCGAAAAACTCATTGCCGACGCCCACATGCTCGAGGAAGTGGGCTGCTTTGCCCTCGTCCTGGAAAAGATTCCCGCCGCGCTGGCCGCACGCGTGGCCTCCGAGGTGTCGATTCCCGTCATCGGTATCGGCGCCGGCTCCGGAGTGGACGGTCAGGTGCTTGTGCTTCAGGACATGCTGGGCATCAACCAGGGCTTCTCGCCCAAGTTTCTGCGCCGCTATGCCGACCTGGCCGCGACCATCAACGGCGCCATCACATCCTATATCACCGATGTGAAAAACGTCGATTTCCCCAACGCATCCGAGCAATATTGATTCGCCGGAACTGACAATTTTTATCCATAATTTCCGATTTTTGGTCCCAAAAGGATAATCCGAAACGGAAATTATGGATTTTCAGTGCGGTTTTGCCTATCTTTGCAGGAACATTCAACCGAAACGTATGCGCGGAGCGATAAAGATACTGCTGTTTGTGCTGCTCGTCCTGACGGGCGGCAGCGGCGCCACGGCCCAGATTCTGTCGACCTCCGGGCGCTTCGACACCGACAGCATCCGCCGCGACTTCCGCAACCAGCCCTATTTCGGACTGTACAAGGACAATTATTTCGTCTTCGGGCCGCCCATAGGCATGCGCGCCACCGCCAAGAACACCAACATCAAGTTCCAGATTTCCGTGGCCCAGCGCCTCACCAACGCCACCCTGCCCGGCGGAACCTACCTCTACCTGTTTTACAGCCAGAAATGCTTCTGGAACGTGCTGGAGAACTCCATGCCCATGACCGACCTCAATTTCAACCCCGGCATCGGTCTCACCAAGCCCCTGTTTGTCAAGAACCGCTATATCGGCAAACTGAGCCTCATCGTCGAGCACGAAAGCAACGGCCGCGACAGCATCTGGTCGCGCTCCTGGAACAAGGTCTCCCTGGCAGCCAACATCATCATCGACCGCAACCTGCAGGTGGCCGCCAAATTCTGGATTCCCATCGTTGACGGCCAGAACAACAAGGATATCCTGCGATACAGCGGCATCTACCAGATGAGCGTCCAGGCCACAAGCAATAACCGCCGCTTCACCGGCGCCATCACCCTGGTGAAACGCAAGGGCTGGAAACCGAACTATAACACTATCGTGGAACTCGGCTACCGCTTTACCCCCTCGGCCAACGAATACCTCTTCCTGCAATACTACAACGGCTACGGCGAGGGCCTGCTGGACTACAAGGTCTATAAAAGCCAACTGAGGATAGGCATCGTAATCAAGCCCCAGTTGTTCAGCGATTTCTGACGCCGGCGCCAAAACAATGGCCGCCCGGCCGGTGTTATCACAATAATGCGCCCCGGCGGCACGTTATATCAATGGTATGTCGTTCAAAGGATTTTTTGTAGCATTGGTCGCAACTGTCTGCTGCGCGGCGTGGTCGCAGGCCGCGCCCCAGGGCCGCACGCTCACGAATCCGGGCAGCGGCCGCAGCCCCTACGTCCTGGGATATTCATACTACGTAGAGCCTACCGGCGACACCATCGCCGTGATAAAACTGCGCGGAATCACGTGCTACCCGCCCATGAAATTCCGCAACCGAAAGGAGGAGCAGTTCTACTGGCGCACCGTGCGTGACGTCCGTCTCACGCTGCCATATGCCAAACTCATAGCCGAAACCCTCATCGAGACCTACGAATACATCGAGACCTTCCCCACCGTCAAGGAACGCGAAAAATACCTAAAGGACATGGAAAGCGCCCTGTTCGAGCAATATAAGCCGGTTCTGAAACGCTTCAGCCGCCGCCAGGCCAAAATGCTCGTCAAACTGATCCAGCGCGAGACCCACCAGTCCAGTTACGACATTGTCAAGGCCTTCCTGGGCACCTTCCGCGCCGCCTTCTGGCAGGGTTTCGGGCGCCTCTTCGGCGTATCGCTGAAAAGCGACTTCCGCCCCTCCAAAAACCGCGAAGACGCCATCATCGACCGCGTCGCCACCGGCATCGAAGAAGGCTGGCTGTAATCCCGCGGCGTCCGGCCGCGGCGAAGGGATAGCGACCGCTCTGCGGCCGCGGTTCCATCCACGGCGAAAATGGCGCTTTCCCAGGTTTCGCGTCTCCTCGGGTTCCGCGCCAGGGGGACCGGCCGCGTTCCTTTTCGCCTCTTGCCAACCACGTGGCCGCGTTTCTTTGCCACTGTGTTAAAATTATCTAAATAACAACAAATTCTATTGACATAACTTCCCCGATGTGGTATATTTGCTAAAAATTATCCGTCATGGGAAAATTTTTATATATCTTCATCACACTACTGCTTTTTGAAACCGCTTCGGCAAGGGATTTCAAAGGCTATCTTCCGGATATTCCCAAATTTACAAGCGAGGTCTGGGATTTCAGCAATGCGGAGACTATCGGGCGTCCCGCGGCTACTTACGTATGTTATGGCGACACCTTGGTTTCCGAAGAAATCCTCGGGCGCACCTACTGGCATAAGGTTGACGGAGATACTTCGTTCCTCATACAGGAAGACACACAGTTGCTGCGTCTGAAATTCACCGACCCGCTCGTTTCAGGTTTCGCAACCCACACGGCCACCGGATATGAAACCGACTATACCGCCCGCGGAAAATACAGCCGTACCTTTAAGGTCGCCGAGCAGGGCAGCCAGCATGTATCGGCCGTGCGCCGCGGAACTGTCATTACCCCGTCAGGCGACAGTATTCCTGCGATAGCGGTTGCCGAAACGCGCCGCTATCTGGCCTCTCTTTCACCCGAAGAGCGCGACTTCCCTCTTGATGCTGATATGGACTCCCTCGACAGATTCGAAACCACCGTGTACCGCTGGTTTGTTCCCGGCGACAGGCTGCCCGTGGCCGTCGGCATGGAAACCCGCAGTTTCGAATATGGCGGCGAAACCTCTCAGGAAACCAAGGGATGCCTCGTGTATCTTGACGGGACGGCAAAAGGCTCCGAATCCGAGTGTTACGTATGGTCCGTCATGACGGAAGGCGTGCTGACCTTAGTTGCCCAAATCGAATCCGGAACCACCGTGACGGGAACCGTGACAGTAACTACGGACGACGGACTCCCCCACCTGTCCGAGATAGTGGTCCTGGCAGACGGCGAAAGCCGCGATATAGACCTGCGCAGTCTGCCCTACGGCCGATATGTGGTCACGTCCAGATTCTGTGACAAGGAGACTACATTCTATATAAAGTCGGAATAATCATGAAAACGGGCACTTCCAAACGCATATACCGTCGTTTGCTGACGGTGGCGACATTCATTGCCGCCGCATTTGCCGCGGCCGCCGTAGAAATCCCCTTTCCCGATGCGAATGTCTGGCCGGAAAGTCCCCAGGCCCGCAAGGTGCGTGAAGTGACAATACCCGCGCCCGCCATCCTTACCGGAGCGGCTACCTACGAGATCCCGTTATATACAATCAGTGTCGAGGGCGTATCAATCCCCATCGCGCTGAGTTACCGCTCCAACGGCATCCGTGTTGACGACGACCCGCATCCGGTGGGCTACGGATGGAGCCTGACACCACCGCTGAGAGTTGTGCGACAGATTTTCAACCGTCCTGACGAATATTTCGAGTTCAAAGGCGACGTGTCTCAGTTGCAGTTCGAAAGCGACTATGAACTGGCTTTCCGCTGCATCACGGCAAAGAACTCCATGACCGCGGCAAACCTCGACACCCTTAACCGTTTCGATACCGAACGGGATATATTCACCCTTTATCTACCCGATGCCACCCTTACGATGATAAAGGTCGGCAACCGCTTTTATGGTCCCGCGAGTTCCGAATACAGGGTCGAGGGCGACAAACGCCTCTCTTATATAGAAGTCACGGACCCGCACGGCGTGATATACAATTTCGCCACCGAGGGCGAGTATATAGGCTCAACGGCAATGCGCACGGAATGGCTGCTGAGCGACATCACGCTCCCGTCCGGACGTAAAATCGACTTCGGCTGGGAACTGAACGACCACAGATATCACGGAACGTCCGCGACATGGACAACTTCGTTGATTTACAGCGATATTCCACCGATATTTTCCGAATACGCCGAAACCGACCTCAGCGATTACGGACGTGCCGCCAGCTATCAGAACACCAAGGACCTGAAGTCCGTCACCTTCCCGGGCGGCAAGGCGACGCTGACTTATTCGTTTAACATGCTGTCGGGGATGACTGTCCGCAACAGCAGCGGCGAGCAGGTATTCAGTGCCACATTCTTGCACGGTGACAAGGGAAAGACTCTTGACGAAGTCAATATCGCCGGCACGGGCATTTACCGCTTCGAATACAACCCGCAGGATTTCGATAGACGGTCCGGCCGCGACTGGTGGGGATTCTACAACGGGAAGCAATCTCCGAATCTTGAGACATGGCCCACGATAAATCCGCTCTGCGGACCCGGCTCACACTTCGCGTCGGGCACGCCGATACGTGGCGCCGACCGCAGCGTCGACACGGCGTTAATGCGCGCCCATATCCTTGAAAAGGCAGTGACTCCAACCGGAGGAATCCTGACCTGGGAATACGAGCCTCACAGATTCGCGCCGCAGTCCACCACGGACACTACCGTAATAGCGCGTATCGGGGTATCGACGCTCAGCGAAGGCGGCGGCCTGCGTGTAAAGGCAATAGCCATGTACGACGGCCCCGACGACACGTCGCCCGTCACGCGCCGCTATGTCTACGGCGACAATGGCAACGGACTGGCACGTGTGATTGCGGTGCCGCTGCCCGAGACATTTGTCAGCGAATCATATATCTGCGAAAACCGTTATACGGGTTCGCAGAGTTCGCTTGACGCATGTGCTCTGTATCTCGACTATTATCTGACGGTGAGCGGCACATCAAACTACCTCGCGGGACAGACGGGCGCCACGCCGCTCTGGTATGACGCCGTGACCGAGATTCACCCCGAAGGCAAGACTGAATACCGCTTTACCACTCTGACGGAGCCGAACCGCGTGCTGCGCACATGGGGAAAGGTAAACCCCGTGACAATCAACACCGCCTTTTCCAAAGGTCCGCAACTCACCTCGAAAACTGTTTATAAATCAGAATCCGGCACCTATACTCCAGTCGAGAAAACAGAGTACACATACGAACTTGTCAGTTCGTCGGATATCCGTTCGGGCTACAATACGCAGATAACAAGAGATGTGATTCTGCTTGACGGCAACCTTGACGCCCCCGATTTCGGCGACGTCCAACACGTAGTAAACGTCTCCATGGCACGTTGGCTGGAAAAGCCGCAATATGGTCTGCCATGGCCGCTCGGGCCAATACCCCTGTCTGCCGACTTGTACAAATGGTATCACATACAGGGATATACTGTCGTTGACCGGACCGAACGGCTGAAATCCACGGTCACGACACAGTATTTCCCAAACGGCAGCATTACGCAGCGCGAGGAATACGTCTATCGGCCCGGAACCATGCTTGTGAAACAGAAAACGCTGGGCAACGGCACCGACCTCATAACTACGGTTTACGGCTATGCCGACTCCCAGGGACCCGAACCGTGCGCCCTGATGCAGGCTGCCGGTGCCGTCGGCATCCTCACGGAGGTAAACGAACGCTTCAACGGCGGTGCGGGCTCCGGATATGGCCTTCAGATGCAAGGTATTTCGTCATCCCTTTTCCGCCCGCTGCACGTCTGGAAAAAACGCGGTGCCGAATCATGGACGCAGACCAGGTACACCTATGACAACTGCGGCAACATAACCTCGGCCACGGGTGTGAACGACTTCACCCGCCGCACCTGGACATGGGATGCCGAAGCACTCTATCCCGTCTCGTTCACCACCGGTACCATGAAGGCCGCGCAAGCCCGGTGGAAAGGCCTTGTCGGAGTCTCGGCCCTTACCGACCCCTCCGGTATTGAACAGACATTCACCTACGACAATGCCGGGCGTCTCGTCAGCCAGTCCATAGACGGTCGTCTGGCACGTAAATACACCTATCGCACCGGCCACGACGGCGACAACCGCGTGACCACGACACATATGCTGACGGCCACGGCCGGGCATACCACCGTCGAACGATTCGACGCCCTCGGCCGCTCCATCGGAGTGATAACGGCTGTCGACGGCGGTATGGTGGCCACACTGCGCCAATATGATTCGGCCGGCCGTCTGTCGCGGACATGGTCGGCCGCCCCGGTGACATCGGCCGCCGCGTCGGCCGAGGATATCGCGGCTTCGGTAGCCGATTATTACGGCGACAGCCGCGCCTATGCCGAAACCGTCTACGAACCGTCGCCGCGCGCCATGGCAACGGCATCCGTAAACGCCGGCACAGCCTGGGAGGGCCATCCAGCCACCGTGGAAATGCTGACCAACGACCTTGCCGCCCACAGTTGCGTGCGCTATGCCGTGACTTCCACAGGCGTCGAGAGCCGCGGGAACTATCCTCCCGGAACGCTGACGCTGAAACGTATGACAGACGAGGACGGAATCGTCGTCGAGACATACTCCGACCTGCGCGGCCTCACGGTGTGCCGCCGGCAGGACGGACAGTCCACCGCCTTTGTCTACGACGATTTCGGCAGCCTCTGCTATGTGCTGCCTCCCGGCGTCAGCGGCACCCACAGCCGCGATGACGAAGTGATGCGGAATCTTGCTTTCCGGTATGATTACGACAGCCGCGGCCGTCTCGTGTCGAAACACATACCCGGCGCGGGCGAGACGCGCTGTCTCTACGACCCTGCCGACCGCCTGACCGCCCTCCACACGCCCGACCAGCCCGACGGAGTCTGGACCATCTACGGCTACGATGCCTGCGGCCGCAAAGTGGTGGAAATGGAATCCGGCGACGGCGACACCGAGGTGGAGAACTGGGCCGCCACCTGCCACACGGCCACTCTGGACGCAGCCTCGCCCCAGGAATGGGACACGGGCGGATATTCCTTCAGCCCCGACTGCCAGTTGCATCCAAAGGCCACAACGGCGTGGTATTACGACGACTATTCCTTCCTGACCTTGCGAGGCCTCGGCGCCGAATTCCGCTTTTCGGACGAGATGACACTGAACACGGTCGAGGCCGCATCCGTGCCGGCCGGAAGTGTGGACATAAAGCCCCGGCGCATCGCGCAGCCCTCGGGAATGTTGACGGGTATCTACGGCGTGCCCGGCTACGAGGTATACTATTACGACGGCGAAGGGCGTCAGATCGAACGCTATGCCACCGGCTACAACACCGGACGCACCACCACGACCTATACCCCCGACGGACGCCCACTCACGGTGTCGACTGTCTATCCCTCCGGTTCGCCATACGACGATTTCACGGTGCAATACACCTACGACGCCTGCGGCCGCGTCACGTCGAGAAAGATAAGCAAGGCCTCCCGCCCCGTCAGAGGCACTGTCGGCGGCGTTCAGGCAACCGCCATGACAGCCGACGGCGGCCTCACCGCGGTGCAACTTTCCGACACGGCCCGCGTCGCCGTGTCCTACGACCGCGCCGGGCGCGTCGCTCGCACCTCTCTGGGCGCCAACGCCTCGATATCCGCGGCCTACGATGTACACGGCTGGGTGAACGGCCGCAGATTCGACTATTCCGGCGGGACATTCACCGAAACGATGCTCTACGCCGACGGAGCCACACCCCGCTTCAACGGCTTTATTTCCTCGCGTATCTGGGACGGAAACCGCTACGACTACACTTACGACGCCATGGGCCGCCTTGTCGGAGCGCGGTATTCGGGCACGCCCGGCCGGAACTTCACCTGCGCCTACGAATATGACCCACGCGGCAACATACAGCGCCTGATGCGCAAAGGCATCACCGGGCGCCTGCCCTCGGGCGCCGAGACCTTCGGCGACCTCGACATCATCACCGTCACACATTCGGGCAACCGCCCGGTCGGCTTCACCAACGAGGGCGACAACCCCGCAACCTTCGAGGGCCGCACAGGCGCCGGAATCCACGAACAGGCCGAACTGAGTTACGACGATGCCGGGCGGGTGACGGCCGACACCTCGCGCGGAATCCGCCGCATCGACTACAACCACCGCGGACAGCCCGTGACGATAATCTTCGACGACGGCCACAAGCACACGATGACCTACGACGGCCGGGGCAACCTGCTGAAGACAATTTTCTATGAGGCCGTGGGGCAGGTGGTGGCCGGCAAGCCTACACGCTATCGCGTGACGGCCGTTCGCGGTTACAGCGGCGACGGGCAGGTTACGGTGGGCGACTCGGTGGTGATGATGCGCTTTGCCGGCGGATATTTCGACGGCCGCGGGCGCGCCTGTTACTATATGCCAGACTATCAGGGCAATAACCTCGGCGTGGTGGATGCCGACGGGCACCTGACACAGCGCACCGACTACTATCCCTACGGCGAGGCATGGCGGCAGCCCGAGGCCGACATCAATCCCTGGCTGTACAGCGACAAGGAACTGCTCTCCGTCGACGGACAGCACGAATACGACTTCGGCGCACGCCGCTACACCTCGGGCTTCCCCATGTTCACTACACCCGACCAAATGTCAGAAGTCCGGCCCTGGCACTCCCCCTATCTGTTCTGCGGCGCCAACCCCGTAATGAACACCGACCCCACGGGAATGATGTATTTTTATAATTTGAATGGAGAAAGTATAAATATTGATGACCCGAATCCGGATGATCACGGTATATATCTGCTTCTTACATATAGTAATTATAAAATAGATATTGAAGTGATATATGCTCTTTCATTTATTGCTAATGAATATTATATCCCGTTACCAAGCGTACAAGTTATGTCGCAAATGAAGGAGTGTATCAGCAAAACAATGGAAGACAATTGTGAGCATGGGTTCGGTGTAAGTAGGGAGAACGAAATGACGCCTATCTATAATGGGACTGAGAATGGTCTGAATTATATACCAGATATTAATACTGTTTATGATGTACATACCCATCCGAATCTGAAGAGAGCCCTCGACGATTGGAGTATTAATGAGTCTTCAGCCGATATTGAGAATTGCAACAATAAGTTGCCTGGTGTTGTTTTGTCAAAATATTCGGAAGATACAGATGAGTCTATCGGTGAAACCAGTAAGGAAAGCCAATGCAAGTGGAGTATATCATTCTATTAGTAGTGGTGCGATAAAAATCCAACTACTGCGGTTAAATGATTAATATTAAACT
>CAJJOO010000029.1 GCA_905193395.1 uncultured Porphyromonadaceae bacterium | reverse complement strand
TGAAGCTAAGGAAAAAGGTGCCGATAGTGTTACGTGCTGGGGCGACGGGACTCCGCTTCGTGAATTCCTTTACGTGGATGATCTGGCCAATCTCTGTGTATTTCTTATGAACAATTATTCCGGTAATGAAACAGTGAATGCCGGAACCGGAAAAGAAATCACAATAAAGGAACTCACTGAACTCGTGGCTAAAATCGTAGGCTTTACCGGACGTATCGAGTGGGATAAAACCATGCCGAATGGCACTCCTCGCAAACTGCTTGATGTGAGCAAGGCAAAGGGACTCGGTTGGACCTATAAAACTGAACTCGAGGATGGTATAAGACTGGCATATGAGGACTTCCTGACAAACCCTATGCGAGCAGAACGCTGAAACGACACGATATGCAGATTATATTATTATCCGGTGGTTCCGGTTCAAGACTATGGCCGCTGTCTAACGACGCCCGTTCCAAACAATTCCTCCGTCTGCTCCCTGTTGACGGAAGTGCGGAGCGAGAATCTATGATTCAGCGTGTAGTGAGACAACTTAAAGAGTCCGGCATCGAGGCATCGCTCACCGTGGCTACGAGCCAATCGCAAAAAGACTCTGTCCAGGCACAGATTGGTTATTGCGCTGATATAGTCACCGAGCCATGTCGGCGGGATACATTCCCGGCCATTTGCCTTGCCTGTGAATATCTTGCAAAAGTGAAACATTGTGCGCCAGATGAGGTTGTCGTAGTCATGCCATGTGATCCATATACAGATTCCGGGTACTTCAAGGCAATTGAAAAAATGGCCGAAGGCATCCACAATAAAATCTCCGATATGATAGTCATGGGTATTAAACCGACATATCCTTCGGCAAAATATGGCTATGTGGTGCCCGTACCCGGTTCCGGGTCAGACGGTTTTGTCAAGGTTAAACGTTTTACAGAAAAGCCGGATGTGCCGACTGCTCAAAAACTAATTGGAGAGGGCGCCATGTGGAATGGCGGTGTATTCGCCTTCCGGTTAAATTATCTGACTGCCATTGCCGACAAATATGTGTCGTATGAAACTTTCAGTGATTATTTGAAACACTATTCAGACTTTCCAAAAATCAGTTTTGACTATGAGGTGGCTGAGAAAGCGGAATCAATCGGTATGGTATATCATAGCGGGCAGTGGAAAGACCTTGGCACATGGAATACACTGACAGATGAACTTGACTGTACCGAATATGGCAATGTGATGACTGACGGGACAGGAGTGAATACACATCTCTTCAACGAACTGGGTATTCCCATGCTTTGCCTCGGCACCAAAGACCTTGTTGTTGCAGCATCGCCGGACGGCATTATAATTTCCGAGAAAAAGAAGAGCGAGAATGTAAAACAATACGCCGCGCAACTCAAACACCGGCCAATGTACGAGGAAAGACGTTGGGGAACCTATACGGTACTTAATAATGTGACATTCCCCGATGGCTTTTGTTCTCTGACCAAGCAGTTGACGCTTACGCCCGGTTGTGCTATCAGTTACCAACGTCATAAATTCCGTGATGAAGTATGGACTTTCACTGACGGGGAAGGTGTGATTGTTATTGATGGCGAACGTAGAAACATAGGGCGTGGTGAAACGGTTGTAATCCGCAAGGGGCAACTTCATGCTTTAAAAGCCATAACCGAATTGACTTTTATTGAAGTACAGAATGGCGAAAACCTTGTCGAGGAAGATATCGAAAGGTTTGAATTTGAATGGTAAAAATAATATTTAACCGAATATGAGTGAACGTATTTTGCTTTGTCTGGCGCATATGAGCGGCAAGGAGCAGGAATTTATAAAGGAGGCTTTCGACCAGAACTGGGTTGTGCCTCTGGGTCCCAATGTCAACGGGTTTGAAGCGGACCTGGAAGACTTCGTCAACAAGGTGGTTATATCAAATCGTGATGTTAAGATATCAGACACATTGCCGAATTCGATGTCGGTTAAAGGAACGATAAATGTTACGGTTTCCCAACAGCAGTTGAAGAAGAAGGTTGTGGCGTTGTCGGCGGGGACGGCGGCGGTGCATCTGGCGCTGATTGCGTGCGGGGTCGGGCCGGGCGACGAGGTGCTGGTGCAGTCGTTCACGTTCTGCGCGTCCTCTCATCCGATTACCTATCTGGGCGCCACGCCGGTGTTCGTGGACTCGGAGAAGGAGACCTGGAACATGGACCCGGAACTGCTGGAGGAGGCAATCCGTGACCGCATCGCCAAAACGGGCCGCAAGCCGAAGGCCATAATTCCCGTTGCGCTTTACGGCATGCCTTACCGCATCGACCGCATCATGGAGATTGCCGGCCGATATGGCATTCCGGTAATCGAGGACGCCGCCGAGGGCTTCGGCTCGCGCTTCCGCGGCCGGGTGCTGGGCACGTTCGGCGAATACGGCGTGCTGTCGTTCAACGGCAACAAGATGATCACTACCTCCGGCGGCGGCGCGCTGATCTGCGCCGACGACGAGGCCAAGCACCGCATCATGTGGTACGCCACACAGGCCCGCGAGTCCTATCCTTACTATCAGCACGAGGCCATCGGCTACAACTACCGCATGTCGAACATCTGCGCGGGCATCGGCCGCGGCCAGATGACCGTCGCCGACGAGCACATCGCCCACCACCGCCACGTGCAGGCGCTCTATGAGGAACTGCTGAAGGACGTGAAGGGCGTGACGCTGCACAAGGCGCCGTCGGCCGACTATGACTCGAACTACTGGCTCTGTACCGCCACTCTCGACCCCGACCTTCGCATCAGGGGCCAGGAGAACGCCTACAGAAAGGTGATAACCGGCGCTGTGGGCGGCGCGGCGGGCGTTACCCACGCCGTGGAATCGGCCACGACCGACTGTCAGCCCAACGACAACGTCGAGGCGCTGCGCATGGCCCTGGACGCCGCCGGTATCGAGAGCCGTCCGCTGTGGAAGCCGATGCACAAGCAGCCCGTCTACAAGGACGCTCCGGCCTATGTGAACGGCGTGAGCGAGGCCCTGTTCAAGGTGGGCATCTGCCTGCCGGCAGGTCCCTGGGTTACGGACGAACACGTCCGCTACATCGTCGACAGCATCAAGGCGGCCATCGAGGAATAACGGCGATTCAAATGCCGATTCGCACCAAGGGCGACACCCCCACCAAGGGCGCCGCCCTTGGTGTTTATGCGGATGTTTTTCGGGTTATTTCACATATATTTTGCTGCATTGGCCTGCTGGGGTGCGGCGGATGTAAAGGCCGGGGGCGGTTAGGCGGGCAGTGCGCAGGCCGTCGATGGTGTAGTATTCCTCGGCGCCGGTTTCGCCTGCCGTGATGTCGGCGATGCCCGAAATGTCGTCCTTGGTCAGCGTGTATTGCAGTTCGATGGTCTTGCCGCGGACAGTTGTCGTGGCGGCCACGAGGCTGTCGGCCATGGTTCGAGCGGCCGCGGCGGCGCCCCAGGTGACGCGGGTAACGGGCGTGATGGTCAGCGTGATGGTGCGGATGCCGACTTCTTCGGGATTGTCGACGTCGGTCGCGCAATCGGCCACCGTGTAGATATATTCTCCTGGGTTAGCGCCGGCTGTGAGGGTGCCTTCGGCGCCGCTGATTTCGGGAGTGGTGTAGGCGCCCGAATTAGGTATCGAGAATCCCAGATATGCGGTCACTGACCTGGACTGGGAGTCGTAAACGAATCTGGTGTTTTCACATGTCTCGGCCTCAAAGGCAACGGGCGCTGTGACATTTTCGGCCGGGGCGGGGGTGAAGACCGAGCCGTCGGCGGCAGCAACTGCCCAGTCGCCGCTGAGATGGGCGGGCGCGCCCTTGACGGAGAAATGATATTGGCCATCGGCTGCGGGAGCCTCGGCACGGGCGACCTCAACGCCTCCGCAGACGAGGATATGAGCCGTCGCGGCAGCATCTGCGGCAGGCAGGTAGGAAGCCTCCACGTCGGTGGCGCAATGGGCCTGACCATCAATTGTGACGGCACGTGGTGTCATTGTTAACAGCAGTTCACCGGTCGACTCACGGTCAGTGACACCGACTTTCAGTTCGGCCGTCTCGCCGCGACCTTCGGCGTTCACGCCCGTGACGCTGTATGTGGCGTCGGCGCAGGGGTATAGCACGGCTGTACTGCCGGAGAAGGCGAGCGGGGCACCGCCGTTTACGGATATTTCAAGACTTTCAGCCCCGGCGGATTCACACACCAAAGGCATGCCGGCGGCGATGGTCGCTGAGCCGGTGCAGGCAGTGTCGCCACATTTGAACGTCGGCAATCCGGGCATCGTGGGCTGCGGCGCGCTCTCGTCATATTTAATTGTCAGCATCAGCAGTCCCAGGCCATGCGACGCCCGCACGCTGATGCAGTCCAGCGGCTGAGACAATTCAATGCTGTATGTTTGTAAATCATAATCAAGTCGTTTCGGCCTGTCATTGACATAAAAATCCACGTCATCATAATCCGACCAGGCCTCGATTTCAACCGATGTAATATTGTAAACCTTATCGAGGTAAAAATCAATCACTCCCTCATTAGTCGTCTCACTCTCGCTGCCGAAAAGAAAACCGTATTGCGTTTTGTCATAAGACGTGTACCGGTCGATATATTCATTCAAGGCAATTCTTGTGAAATGTTCATAAGAGCCATCATCATTGACATCCTGCACCATTGCGATATCGAAATCACAAGGCCCCGGAGTGAAAATTGCCCAATCCGTCGAAAAGCGGACCTTGAACTCGCCGCCAAAAGCACAAGCCGTCCCCGCTACGATCAGAACCGGCAACAGAAATCTCTTGAAAATTGTGCTCATAATAATTGCTTTATTATTAGTTATTAAGGTTATACAATGCGACAAAAGTACATACAATTATCAACTTATGCAAACAATTACGAATAAAAGTGCAAATAACTACTGAAAAATTCACATAATAAATGCCAGGCTCTTCTTTTAGGAATCTTTCATATTATATTTTTCGTTGTTTTTCATCCTGCTGTTGGTGTCACAAACTCTTTTTTCTAATTTTGCCGTGAAGTTAAGTTTTTGATTTATTGCAGGTATCAGACATTGTTTAACCTCTGATGAATAAAGGTAAACATGCGGAAGACGCAGCCATGATTCGCGAAGCAGCCGTTTCGGCAAAGATTGAGATGCCGGGGCGTCCGCTCGCATATCCCAGGGCCAACGTATATCTTGACTGCGAACCATCAATGCCGGTTGACATCGCCAGACCCATCCATGCCGTAACGGCCGAAATCTCAGCCTTCCCAACCATAGTTGGAAAATGATTTATAAAGCCACAGTAAAGCATGAGGGCGCACCGAATTCTCGCTGCGCCATAAGGGCACTATGTTCTCGGACCCCGGGGTTATGCGGGGACCGGTTTGGACGTAAAGTCGGATTAGTCTTCGTAGATTGTGGGGTCGGGGAGGTTGGCGGCAGCGAAGGCCTGGCGGCGCTCGGTGCAGGTGCCGCAGCGGCCGCAGTGGTGCTCGCGGCCTTTGTAGCAGGAGTAGGTGTGGGAGTAATCGATGCCGAGGGCGGCGCCGCGCAGGGCGATGTCGGTCTTGGTGATGCCGGTGTATGGGGCGTCGATGGTTATGTGGTCGTAGGTTCCGCAGGAGATTGCACGGGACATGGCGTCGACGAATTCGGGGCGACAGTCGGGGTAAATGGCGTGGTCACCGCCGTGGTTTGCCATCATCACGTGTGCCAGTCCGCGGCTTTCTGCAAGGCCGGCGGCGATGGCCAGCATTATGCCGTTGCGGAATGGCACAACGGTTGATTTCATGTTTTCGTCGTCGTAGTTGCCTTCGGGGATGGCTTCGGCACCGCTGAGAAGGGAACTGTTGAACAGTCGGCCGACGAAGGGGAGGTCGACCTCGACGAGTTCGATGCCGAGTTTTCGGCAGTTGTAGCGAGCGCACTCGATTTCGCGTGCGTTGTGGTTGGAGCCGTAGTTGAATGTGACGGCGAGGGCTATGCGCGGGGCGAATTCATAGAGCATGGTGGTGGAGTCCATGCCGCCGCTGAGTACCAGGATCGAGTCTTTCTGTGTCATTTGTCGCGGAACATTGCCAGCATACGTGCGCGCACCAGGTCGCGGTGTTCGTCGTCGCCGTAATTTGCAAAGGGATGGATTGAGATACCGCCGCGGGGGGTGAAGTTGCCCACGACTTCGAG
Organism: uncultured Porphyromonadaceae bacterium; assembly: GCA_905193395.1. Lineage (GTDB taxonomy): Bacteria > Bacteroidota > Bacteroidia > Bacteroidales > Muribaculaceae > CAG-873. Next base: position 3,159 of record CAJJOO010000029.1, on the reverse strand, counting down.
ATAGCGTGGATTCATCAGGGCCACGAGGTCTTTCATGATGATGTTTACGCAGTCTTCGTGAAAATCGCCGTGGTTGCGGAAACTGAACAGATATAGTTTGAGGCTCTTGCTCTCGACCATCTTTTCGCGGGGGATGTAGTTGATGATGATGGTGGCGAAGTCGGGCTGACCGGTTTTAGGGCAGAGGGATGTGAATTCGGGGCAGTTGAAGGTGACGAGGTATTCGTTGTCGGGATGTTTGTTCACGAAGGTCTGGAGCACCTCGGGGCTGTAGCAGTCGGGATATTTCACGCCCTGATTTCCAAGGAGTGTGCAGTCTTTGATTTCGTCGGGAGTGCGCATATAGGTTGAAATATTGAAGTCTGACAAAAAAAGGGTAAGCGATCTACATCGCACCGCTACGACCCGATACCCTTGCTTCGGTCAAGACCTGGGGGATTCTCGGGGAGCTGGTCGTGTAGGACTTACCCGAGTGCAAAGTTAGTGCTTTTATTCCATTCGGCAATGAAAAAATTGCAAAAAATCCCGCGCGCGGTCGGGAAAGAGTATCCCTGAGTTGCGCACGGGGTTGTAAGTCAATTGGGAAGTCAGTCGGCGAGGCCGAGGATACGGCGCAGGTAGACGGGGAGGTCGATGTTGTTGTTCACGCCCTTGAAGAGGTCGGAACCGACACCCACGGCGAAGACGGGCACGGGGTTGCCGGAATGGCCCACGGTGGTGAAGGCAACACCTGCGGCGTCGTTAACCAGAGAGAATACTTCGACGGCAAAGGCGTTGAAACTGGCGTATAGGGTCTTCTGGTCGGCAGAATTGCGCATTTCAAATGTTTCCTCGAACATTTCCTTGAGGCGGGCGAGGCGCTCGTCGCTCACGCGGATATGGGTGAAGAGGCCGAGGTTTTCCTCGAGATAGCGCTGCATGTCGTCCCAGGTGTAGACGCGGCGGTCGCGGAGCATCGACTTGCAGTATTCGCTGAATGCTTCTTTTGACACGCGCTGCCAGTCGAATACGGACAGGGGCCGGGGCTGGCTCGTGCGCGAATGTACGTTGACCAGGCCGCCGGTATCGTGGTCGGCCGTGACGAGTATGAGGGTCTCGTCGGGGTGCTGCAGGTAGAAGTTGTAGGCCACCTTGAGTGCCTGGTCGAAGTTCAGCACTTCCTTGATTGCAGCACCGCCGTCGTTGCCATGAAGGGCGTGGTCGATGTTGCCGCCCTCGACCATCATGAAGAAGCGGTCGGGGGTATATTCCATCAGGTGGTCCAGGCATGCCTCGGTCATCAGCGGCAGGGTAAGGACGCCGGGAATCGAGTCGATGGTGTAGCCGATGTTGTGGGCGCTGGTTCCGGCCGTGTTCATCAGCAGGACGCGCTCGGAGGCGATGCTGTCGATACCTTCGGGTCCGCGGACAATCTGTACGCCGCGCTCGCGCATCACGTCGGCCAGGCCGGTGGTGTCGTTGACCATGCCGATCATTCCGGCTCCCCCGATGAACTCATAGTCGCAGTAGGCGGCGGTGAGGTCGATGTCGTGATACATCTTGCGGTAGGGCACGTGGGTGTAGAAAGCACCGGGAGTGGCGTCGTCCGCGGCAACGGAGGTGACGATGCCCACGCCGTAGCCGGCATCTTTCAGTTGTCGGGCAACGGAGGTGACCGATACGCTGTCGGCGTCCATGCCGAGCATGCCGTTGCGGGTCTTGTGGCCAGTCGAGAGGGCTGTTCCGGCGGCAGCCGAATCGGTGATCGAATGAGAAGCCGAGTATGTCATGGCCCACGATGCCACGGGGAAGCGGAGCATCAGCAGGGTGGTGTCGTTGTGCAGTATCTCGCGGTTGTAGGCCTGGGCGGTCATCACGGGACCCATGCCCATGCCGTCGCCGATGAAATAGAATACATAGCGCGGAGCGTCGTCGGCAGCGGCCGTGAGGGCGGCGGCGGCCATCAGTGGCAGGATTATACGTTTCAGGTTCATGGTAGTTGGTGGTTTATTGCGTTTGTTGGTTGTTGTCGTTGTAGCGGAGCATGGCGTCGATGGTATCGCGGGAATTGGACAGGCGGGGCACCTTGCGCTGGCCGCCGAGTTTCCCGGTGGAGGCCAGCCAGCGGTCGAACAGACCGGGAGAAGCGGTTGTAATTGTCAGGCGGTCGAGGAAGATGTTTCCGGCGCGTTTTGCCTGATAATCGGAGTTCTCGCGGCAGAGACAGCGGTCCAGGACGTCGGCGAATTCGTCGAGGGAGCGCGGGGGGCGGTCCCATTCGATGAGCCACTGGTGACGACCGCGCGACCGCTCGGTGGTGAAGACCGGCGCGGCCGTGTAGTTGAGCACCGAGGCGCCGGTCTCACGGCAGGCTGCGGCAAGGGCGGCGTCGGCGTTGTAAACCATCAGTTCCTCGCCGAAAGCATTGATATAGGAACGCGTGCGGCCGGCAATCGAGATGCGCAGCGGCTCGACGCTCTCGATGCGCACGGTGTCGCCGATGGCATAGCGCCACAGGCCGTTGCACGCGGTGATTATCATTTCGTAGACGGCGCCCGGTTCCACCTGCCATGCCCCGAGAGCATGCGGATGAGGGTCCCCGGCACGGTCGGCGGGCACGAATTCGTAATATACGCCGTGGTCCAGCAGCAGGCGCATGCCGTCGGCGCGGCGCGGGGTGTCCTGCACGGCGAAGAAGCCTTCCGAGGCGTTGTAGGTCTCGAGATAGTGCATCCGGGCGGGGTCGGTGATGGCAGCGTATTGGCTTTCGTACGGGGCGAAGGAGATGCCGCCGTGAAAAAAGACTTCCAGATTGGGCCAGACGTCGTGGATTGTGGAGGCTCCGGCCCGCTCGATTACGCCGCGAAGCACCGTGAGGAACCACGACGGGACACCCGAGATATTCGTGACGTCGGCCCGCAGGGAGGCCTCGACCAGGCGCGGCAGTTTCTCGTGCCAGTCGGGCATCAGGGCCACCTGCTTCGACGGTATCCGCAGCAGGTTTACGGCCGGATTGATGTTGTCGATGAGGTTGGCCGACAGGTCTCCTACCCTCACGCCGGCGGGGAGGTCGGCGACTTCGTTGGCGAAACTGCCGCCGAGGATGAAACTCTTGCCGGCAAAGAGACGCGAGCGCGGATTGAGGTTGAGATATGATGCCACCACCTCGGCGCCCCCGGC
>CAJJOO010000028.1 GCA_905193395.1 uncultured Porphyromonadaceae bacterium | reverse complement strand
GGTCGGCGGAAACTTTCGTCCGACGTGTCCGGCGCGAATTACTCGCGGTATTCCGACGGATTCACGCCAAGATAATTCTGCACGTAACGGCTGAAATAGGCCGGCGACGAAAAGCCGAACATGTCTGATATCTGCACGAAGGTCAGCGACTTGTCGCGCAGCAGACGCGATATGTCCATAATCGTGTAGCGCGTTATCCAGTAGTTGGCCGTATAGCCGCTCACCTTTTTCGACACCTCCGAGAGGTATTTCGGCGTCACACAGATGGCGTCGGCATAATATTTCACCTCGCGGTTGCGGCGATAGCATCCGCTTTCGAGCATCTCGATAAATTTGCTAATTATCAACGTGTTCCGCGTCGAAACCTTGCTGTCGCCGCAGTTCTTGGAATGGAACTCGAAAAAATCAAGGATGGCCGACTGCACGGCATTCCTCAGAGTCTCGATATAGAAGTTATTGTCGGTCTGGCTGTTTCGGAAGTCAATCCAGTCAAATTCGCGCACGCACAGGTCGTACTGTTCCGGCGTGGTTCATCACAGGGTTAAAAAACAGAGCCATCGAACCGCGGATGCCGTAGTTGGTCAGAGGTGTGCATTGCTCGATGAACGACGCGGTGACATACAGCACCTTGACCCTGAAATCGTCGGACATGCGGATATTGGACACGAGTTTGCCGCGGCACACCATTATCAGGTCGCCCTCGGCCATCTCGAAGGACCGTCCGTTGAACGAAAACGTGCACCGCCCGCCCGTGCACACGGCATGGGCCAGGTAGTCGCCGTAGGCATCCGTTCCGATGCCGTCCAGCGTCGTTTCCAATATTACATCGGGCCTTCCTTCCATTTAACAACCAAACATTTTCATTTCCACATGCAAAGATAGAAAAAATCGCAAAAGTCAGATTGCTTTGATTGTATGATAAACCTTATCCATAAACTCCTCATAGTCATTTAGAATAACGGTGGGACCGAATTTATCATATTTATGTTTGGAAAGATCCAGGTCGTGGGCGTGATTGCGATAATAGTTCAGATACTCATCCCTTGTGGAAACTGTTCCTTTCGGTTCCGGAAGATGAACCACAAAAATCAGCGTTTTATTCGGGGTATGGAAAAAGAGGTCAGTGTTATCCTGCGACAACTTGACATACTTGCCTATATTATGGTCCGTGAAAGTTTCCCAATGGGATATTTCCTTTTCTTTATTATAATATGGCAGTTTGTCAAGGATTATAAAAATTTGGAAATATGGGAGTCCGTTGCAGCGGATATTGGCCGTCTCGCCCAGCATATTCTCGAAATAATTACCTGAATTCTGAGAATAGTTCTGCATGACAAACTTCACGGCAATACCGGCAATTGCTTTCCCGTCTTTCTTAACAGTGATATCGACTCTTTTGTCCATGTATCGGCCATTCATTTCCGCCTCTTTGTCGTTATGATAGCCTTGCGACCACACCTCATATTCTTCGCCAAGACGTTCAGCGATATCTCCGGCTATTGCGCCGTGAAGCGGTTTCAGTTTATCGGTACTTCTCGAAGTCCCCTTTGCAAGGAAAGCATCGAAAGATTCAGTTACAACCTTCAAAAAGTCCGCATTGCTCGGTCGATGGGATTCCGGCTTTTCCATTGTCTATAAGTTCTTGTATTTCGTAATTGAGGAAGGATTCCAAATCCTTTGAATTAAAGGTATAGTAGCCTCCGCTCTTATATTTTTTCAGGGAAGATATGTATTTGATGAACCGCTCAGTCCGCAACAGCCCTTCGATGATATCGAAGTCTAAATCGGAAAGGATATAAAGGCCGCTGTACAATCCTTCCCCGGCCCTTACCCTGTTTATTTTCAGGCTCTTGATATCCTTAATTGTGGTGTTGATTGCAATCTTGTCGACAGCCACATCCTTCAGCGCCTGCGTGCGCCCGAAAAGATACCAGTTGGGGTTGGATTTCTCGGTGGCGTCTTTCAGCAAATCTCTCTTGTTGGCATTAAGATATTCGGCTATGTCCCGGTCTGCGAAAATCTGCGACTTTTCCAGCGGTTTCCCGTTAGTATCGTAGGGGAAAAAGGCATAATACCATTTTCCGGTGGAAGCCTTGACGGTGCGAATCAGATATTTTTGGAAAGGGAAACTGTCGGAAATAAACACCTTGTCGGCAAGAGTGGCAAAACCGTTTTTCACGGTCGTGTATTTGGGCAAAGTGGTGCAAAGAATCTTCTTAAGCGTGGCAAGGGTCTCGTGACCGGCAAGATAAAAGTAGGAATTGATGTCTATCTCGCTGAACGTTAGATTTTCTATATGCCTCTTGCCCAGAGTCTCGGGATCAAAGACGCTGTAAGAGAAATCATTTCTGCGCTCGCCTTTTTCAAACAGAGAAATGAGGGTATAGGTCGTCGCCTTGAAAGCCTGGAAATGTTCAAGGTCTATGACCGACACCAGATTGTGCTTTCTCCTTATATAATCTCTAATCACGCCTCCGGCCACGCTGTTAAGCCATGAACTTGGCGTGATGTAGCACAGTTTTCCACCGTCTTTCAGCATCTGAAGGCCTTTCTCGAAAAAAACGAGATAAAGGTCGGTCATTCCTCCGGTGGCAAAAGAGAATGATTTTACGGCATCATACGAATCATCAAGGTTGTGAACCCTCACATAGGGCGGGTTGCCAATGACGAAATCCATTTTGCCGTCGAAGTCACCGGTAGCGAGCGTATCGGCATTCCTTACATCGAAACGGCCGCAGTCCACGCCCAGCGAGGCACAGGTGGCCTTGAGATTTTCCAGGCAATTTTCATAGGCGACAGGATCGAGTTCGATTCCATGGATGTATGTGCGTATTTCGGCCGGCAAATTTGCCTTATCTCCGCCGCTTTCGATATAGGCCCGGATATACCGCGACACTATCTCGCATATAAAAGCACCGTCTCCGCATGAGTTTTCCATGCAGTGTTTCCGCAGAATTCCCGCGCCGGTATAGCCGGCCTCGTCAAGAATGAGGCTGACTAAATAATCGGGGGTAAAGACCTGACCGCCGTGTTTTATAAGATTTGTCATTTTTCTGAAGAAGGTAGCCCGCGTCTGAAGCCACATACAAAGTTACTAATATTTCGGAATATGAAAAACAGAGTGGTGTTTTTTAGAGCCTGGCGCACGGACTTCTGCGAAATCCGCAACAAACTGGAATATTGGTAATATATGCCGTAATTATCATAACCTCCGCTTGGCCGCATATCTGTAATTTTGCATCGTCAATATTGTACCCGGAATTTCAATAACCAAAACTAAAATAAGTGTAATCGGATATTCCCATTCGGGCAACACCGAACTCGCGGCCAAGGAAGTGGCCGCCGCCACCGGCGCCCCATGATCCGTCTGTATCCCGAACGCCCTACACAGCGGCCGACGCCCTCAGCGTGGGTTATCGCCTGATTGACACCGCCCAGGCCTATACCAACGAAAAAGGCGTGGGCGACGGCATCCGCCGCAGCGATGTCAGCCGCAGCGACATCTTCCTGGTCGACAAAATCTGGATGTCACACTACGACTACGACTACGACGCAGCCAAGGCCTCAATCGACCGCTTTATCGCAGCGCTGACACTATATTCTGCACTCTTTTATTTCAGTTTGCCATATTCCTCGTCGCTGACGGGTTCGAGCCATTCGTTCGACTCGTTTTCGCCGGGAACGGCGAAGGCCAGGTGGGCAAACCAACTGTCGGATGCCGCTCCGTGCCAGTGCTTCACGTTGGCCGGAATATGGATTACGGTGCCGGGCAGAATTTCCACGGCGGGCTTGCCTTCCTCCTGATCCCAGCCGCGGCCGGCAACGCCAATCAGCATCTGGCCGCCGCCCTTGGTGGCGTGGTGGATGTGCCAGTTGTTGCGGCAACCCGGCTCGAAGGTCACGTTGGAACAGATTACCTGCTCCGACGACAGCGGTGCCAGATAACTGTTGCCCGTGAAATATTTGGCATAGGCCGTGTTCGGTTCACCGACGGGGAAAATCATCTCCTGCTGGAAGCGCTCCAACTCGGTGGCGGCGTCATCATCGGCCCACACCTCCTTGGCGATGCGGAAGCCTGCCCACGCATTGGGCCAGCCGGCATAGAATGCGGCCTGTGTCAGCAGCGCGGCGATTTCCTTGCGCGTGATGCCGTGTTTCTTGCCCATTTCGAGGTGCGAACGGAACGACGAATCTATCAGCCCCTTGCCCAGCAAAATTGAAATTGTCACCATGCTGTGGTCGTGCAGACTCAGAGTGCTGTCGTTCCACACTGCCTCGCCGAAAAGGACATCATCGTTCAGTTCGGCAAATTTGGGCGCGAAATCGCCCAGGACCGTACGTCCGGCCGTCTGTGTTTTCTTGTTCTGTGCCATAACATTGAGATTAAATGACAAAAGCGTTAGAATGACCAACCATAATCTTGCGCTCATAGTTTACGGTATTTGATTCACTTTGCAAAATTACAAATGATTATACTCCGCCGCAATATCAATTTTTCAGTTTTTGCAACCAAATTTCCTACAACGGTTCACTTTTCGTTGCCGCTGATTTTCTTCACCACCTTACAAGGATTGCCCACTGCAACACTGTTGGCCGGGATATCTCGGACTACCACACTCCCCGCGCCAATCACGCAGCCGTCGCCGATGCTCACGCCCGGCAGCACGCACACATTGGCACCAATCCACACATTGTTGCCCACACGAATCGGCCGGGCATATTCCAGCCCCTTGTTCCGTTCCTCGGCCTCCACAGGGTGCCCTGCGGTATAAAAACCGCAGTTGGGCGCGATAAACACATTGTCGCCGAACTCCACCCGCGCCCCGTCAAGGATGACAAGATTATGGTTCGCGTAAAAATTCCTGCCGATGTGAATGTTGTAGCCATAATCGCAGACAAATGGTTGCTCGATAAGAAAACCATCCTGCACAGTGCCCAGCAACTGCCGGATTATGGCATTCCTGCCCACCGTATCCTTCGGCCGCAGACTATTATAGTCATGGCACAACTCCTTGCAGTCCAATCGTTCGGCAATCAACTGCGGATCATAATTCGCATCATAAATCATCCCCGCCAGCAGCTTCTCCTTTTCAGTCATAACAAACTCAATCCATAAAATTCACACTATAAATCATTCATTACATGCCATTATTCTCTTCAATCAAAAATTACCCGCAAAATTAATCATCAAACCTCAAATTCGCAAGCAGCGGCATCGTAGGGACATTGCTTTGCGATGTAAAAGGCGAATTGCACACCAAAGGCGCAATTGACAGCGGCGAAAGGATAGCGGCCGGTCTCCGGCCGCGGCGGATATATCAACAGGAGAATTCAAAGTTTTATTCCCGAGTAGCACCCAGTAGAATCGCAGACCTCATATGTAGACAAATCACACGGTCGAGTTTACTTAAACTGCTATTTATTAAACATATACAAACTCACATGTAGACAAATTCCACCGAGACGTGTATTGAATAAAGTGCCCGGATACAGTAATTTTGCATCAATAAAAAACATCATGCTTAAAAAATTTGCATTAATTCTATTTCTTTTGGGCTATACCATGTTTGCATCAGCCCAAAATAATCCTTCTCCATTGTGTCTGTCCGGTAACGTTTGTTTTCAGGACACCATTAATTATCCGTATGAAATCATACTTAAAAAAGACGGGAACATCATTGCGTACCGTACTTTCAATAAAGGAGATTTTATAATTGAAACTCCAATAATGCCGACTTCTGTATTGGTACATTCACTCGGATATGAACCGGTTGAAAAAAACCTTAAATCCGGAGTAACACAAAAGAACGATACGATAGTCTTCAATAATCCTTTTCTTCTTGAATATAGTACGCGCATGCTTAATGAAGTTGTTGTCACTGCTCAAAAAGTAAAAATACAAGAAGATGGATTGAACTATACCATTTCAAACATACAAGGCAGTGATTTATCCGATGCCGGAACTATGCTTGATATGATGGCATGGGTTCCCGGATTGTCACTGGATGCAGCGGATAACATTCAGGTATTCGGCGTATCGGGAAAACCTCTTGTGTATATCAATGGTATTAAAGTTACCGATAAGCAAAAATTGGCGTCCCTGTCTTCTAATATGGTTAAAAAGATTGAAGTCATACGTGCTCCCGGAGCCGAATATCCTTCCGGTACAAGTTCTGTCGTTAAAATAACTACGACAGTGCCGTTGAAAGATATTATGAATGTCAACCTGATTGAACGCGCCAATCAACGCAATCGGTTCAGTAATCGATTCACGGCAAATACATTCGGTTCTACCGGGAAATTAGATTTTCTTGCTTCTTTCGGGTATTATCTTGGAAACAGCAGACAATCGGCAACCGCAACAGAATCGATTCTTGCTAAAGATGGATTATTTCTGCGTAATTTAAGTACTTCTCAAAAGGATTTAATTCATGTTTCTCGTTGGAACTGGCTTGCAGGAACGACATTGCATTTGTCAGATAACGATGAAATTCAGTTAGAGTATTCCGGTAATTCAGCATCCCGACACAGAGATTTTATCACTGAACGTTCAACTACAGTTAACAATGAGACGGAAATTACAAACTATGACTCGAGAAATTCCTCAAAGCCTGAAAATCACACCTTACTGGCTAATTATTCTCACGAATTTTCGGAATCGAGTCTGAATATTTCCGCTACATACAATTATAAATTCTCAAGCAGCAATGAGGGCGTTTGTCTCATGCCCGACAATATTTTAAGCGAAACCAATACAAATCGCTCAACTTATAATATGTGGACCTTGCAGGGAGATTATTCTTGGAAATTTCTAAATAAACACCAACAGAATACCGGCCTTTATGGAGGACGTTCAGAGAATAATTCGAATGCAGATTATACTTTCATGGGGATTCAGCGCGTCAACGGCTCTGTTTCCTGGTGCGAATTTTACTATTCATCAAACTGGAATATCAAGGGATTTGCCATTACTCCCGGGTTCCGATTCAGATATGAGAAACAACAAAGTAAATCAAATATCGAATCCAACAATTCATCTTTCGATAAATCATACTTTAATGTCGTTCCACAACTGAGTATATTTCATCGCTTTTCTAAAAAATTTGCAATGAATTTATACTATAAATATGATTATTCACTTCCAAGTTTTTCTGAGTTAAGTCCTGAAATTACACTTTCCGACCTTATCTATTTCCAAACCGGAAATCCCGACCTGAAAATTCCGCGTCGACACAATATTTCTTTAGTATTTAACCTACCGAAATTCTCTATTGTGGCAGAATATACTGCAATACGCAATCAGATTGTTGAAATTACCTCGCCGATTGATAATTCCGACTACTTTATGGTAAGACCTATAAATATGTCCGGAAATTATTATCTATCTTTAAGAGGGAGTTATAGCCTAAACGTTGCTAACAAATTCCGCCTGTACGCAAATGCTCTTATAAGGAAAACACATACCGGATATTACTATCTCGACAGGAAGCAAACAAAGAATAAAATATTTGCATTACTCTCATTAAATGCAAGTTACAACATATGCCGGGGCTTCAGTGTTTTCGCAAATGCTATATATGCATCGCCCCAACTCGTTGAAAACACAGAAGTTGGATACACATGCGACATTTCGTTTGGAGCCAATCTTCAACTGATGAAATCAAAACTATCACTGCGACTTGCCGTTGACGACTTGCTTGCACGCTCAGTAACGCCATATTGGACCTCATTCTCTCCAAATCTGTATCGTACCCGCAGGAACCATTATGACACACGTGGAATTATGTTAACAGCGACCTATCGTTTTACATTGGCAAAGAAGAAATATTCTGAACTTGATAATGCAGATGACTATGATAGAATGTGAGATTTTCAGTAACTTTGCAATATGAAGTTTCTGAAGGTCATATATCTCTCATTTTTATTGTTGTTGCCTATCCAAGTGATGGGCAACAATAATAATCATATACCTTTAGATACTGTTGAAGTTACCACTTTCCGAGATACCGTATATAGTCGCGACTTGCCGGCAATAGAATTTCGGATAGGAACTTATCACAATTTCTTCGGGGCAACTACAGTAGGTTATAAATTGATGTTACGCGGTGAGGAACTAGACATTACCGGCGCGCTCCTATACAAGGAAGATCCTAAATTAGAAACAGATAATCCATTACACCTTCTGTCGCCATTCAATATTCACGTAGGCGATTCTACCGACAGCCATCGTATTGACCATATTTATGTAAAACATAAATTCCCATGGTCGGGGTATTTTTCGGAAGATGACTCATTGGTCATAATGACAAGCAAAGGTAATTTCACTTTATATATGAATGAAGACAAGAGAGCTTCCGCCAAATATGCGCCTATACTGGGGGCACTAAATAAGGAAATATCTGATAAAGAGCAAGATCTAAAGACATCAAATTCGATAATTGCAATAATAATCATTATATGTCTTTCCTTGGGCATTGTTTTATTTTTGTATTTTAGAAAAGCACAACGTGTCAAATCCGAACAAATGAACAAACTGCTTATGCTCATATCAGAAAACGAAATGAACAATAGGCAACTAAAAACATAAATGGCGGAACTGATGCGTAATAGTTTCAGTACAATCAACCAGCTCTGTTATGAATACTTTGAAAAAGCCGATACCAATTTTCTGAAAAAAAGCATCTATACCAAAGTTGAGCAAGAAATTGAGAAATTAAAGTCCAAAGATCAGTTTTCTAAATTTGAGAACACTCTAAATGAATATTGTGATGAGATAATGTTGCGTATAAAGGCACAGATTCCGCAACTCACAGATGCAGAACTCACATTATTGGTATACTTATATTCCGGTTTGTCTGCAAGGACTATATGTGTATTGATGGACATTCAACTTAAGACTTTCTATATGCGTCGCCTGCGACTAAAAAATAAAATCGACACTTCCGATGCTCCCGATAAGAAATGGTTCGTTTCCAATATGTGATACATGAAACTTAAGCATCCCTGTTTGTTTTATCAAACTTTGTTTCTGAAATTAACTCATACGCCCTCTCGGACAGCGCCGGGAGGGCTATTTGTATATTACTTCTCCGCAGATTTTTTGAGACAGCAATAAATAAAAAGAAACATTACCCTGGCAAAAGAGAACGATGGCGCAAGGATAGCGGCCGGTCTCCGGCCGCGGTTATATCAACGGCGCAGGACAATGGTTTAGTTTGCGATTCCGCGCCCGCAGAGCGGCCGCGTTCCGGGCATAGGTGGACATTGACCGGATTGCTGTTGCCTGCGTAGGGATTTCATTCGGGTATGTAAAAGAACTGTCCCGGGGCCGTGAGGCCTCGGGACAGTCTCGTTGAAGGGGCGGT
>CAJJOO010000027.1 GCA_905193395.1 uncultured Porphyromonadaceae bacterium | reverse complement strand
CGAGGACGAGTATTGATATAAAATCCGCCCGATTTTAAGACATAAACAACTAATATACAAGCGATTGGCAAGTAATGAAATAAACTTGTCAATCGCTTTTTGTATCCTTTTACCGCAAAAAACTCGCGTTCATATTTCTTTTATTCATATTCTTTGAGTTTATAGAGGATTTCATCATCTTTATTAATCCGGAAGAGATTATATATTGATAACGTGAACAATCTGCCGAAAAATGCGTTGCAATAATTGTAGTGCAAGCATATTGCCGATTTAATTGTCATAACACTTCGTTTTTAGTTATAATCTCAAGATAAGGTATTATGAAAAAGGGAATAATCTGTAAAATAATTCCGTGAAATGGACATCTTTGTATGGAAGCGTGGTCACAGCAGGATATGACATAGGTATCTGCGACGGAATGAATGAGAGAGGGCTTGTCGCCAATCTCCTTTTTCTGGCAGAATCCGACTATCACCGCCCGGGGGACACGCGACCTGTGATGGGGCTTGCCATCTGGACGCAATATGTGCTTGACAATTTCGCCACTGTGGATGAGGCGGTGGAGGAACTTGGCAAGGAATTGTTCCGTATTGATGATCCCGACCTTCCGAATGGAGCGAAATCGACACTGCATCTTTCTATTTTAGATCCAACCGGCAACAGCGCGATATTCGAATATATAGCAGGGAAACTCGTGATTAATAGCGGGAAAAACTGCCAGGTAATGACAAACTCTCCTTCCTATGACAAGCAACAGACGTTAGACGACTATTGGAACCAGATAGGCGGCCTCGTCATGTTGCCGGGAACCAACCGTGCGTCAGACCGATTCGTCCGGGCGTCCTTTTATATCAACGCATTGCCTCAGACTTCCGATTATCGTCAGGCTGTCGCCGGCGTGTTCAGCGTCATGCGCAATGTGTCCGTACCGCTCGGAATCTCTATTCCCTCACAGCCGAATATAGCGTCCACACGCTGGCGTACAGTTGCAGACCAGAAAAATCTCGTATATTATTTCGAATCGACTTTAAGTCCGGATATTTTCTGGATTGATTTGAAGAAACTTGATTTCAGTCCTGAAGGGAGAGTAAGAAAACTAACATTGACCAATGGCGAGATATACGCAGGCGATGCAGCCGACAGAATGAAAGTCGCCGAGCCGTTCAGGTTCCTATTCGGAATATAGCGACGTGATGTTCGGGATATATTTTTTTATTTCAGCCCGAACCAAATGATGTTATTGCGGGAGACGGTATCGATATAAAAGGCCGGGGCGGTGGTAAGCACGGCTCCGGCCTTTGGGAAAGATAGAGAATTTATTGTCGATACGGCTTTATTGTCCGGAAATGAAAGTCTTGCCGACGGAGCCGTCGCCTCGGACCACGATGTTGAGGCCGTTGTATGGCCTGTCGGACGGGATGCCCTGAAGGTTGTAGTAGATTACCGGTACGGGTGATTGGGTGGTCGGACCGGCGATTCCGTCGGTGTTGTAGTAGTGACCGTCGGTTTCGTCGCGCAGAACGACGGGTGCGCCGAAGCGTGGATGTGTGTCGCTGCCGATGAGTTGGCCGAACGGTTCTCCGAGCATCCAGGCGACCTGGCCGGAAGCCATTGTCTCGGGGCTGACAATCTGTGACGGGTCTTCGACGGAACCTTCGCAGAGGGCGAAAGCGGCGGTGATTCCGGATTTGTCGGCCATGGAACCGATGCAGGCCGAGGACATGGGTCCCGGGCTGATGGTACCGACGTTGAATATATATGAAATGTTGGTGCACCCGGAGTTTATTGCTCCGACGATGCCGGCACGGGCGTCGGAAGCGGAGACGGTCCCTGTATTGTAGCAGCGTGTCACGGATGATGAGGCCGAAGACAGGAAGCCGACGATGCCGGCGGCACCTCTTCCGCTGGCTGTGATGTCGACGCCTGAGGCGCAGGTGTCGATGCTCACGTACCGGCCAGCGCAACCAAGCAGTCCGGCCACAGAGCGGTTGCCGGCCACACGGCCGTTGACTGTGATACCTGTTATGGCGGCGGGGCGGTCGGCTGTGCCCTGGGCATAGCCGAAGAGGCCGACATTGTCGGCATCGGTGCAATCTGCGTTGAGGCCTGAGACGGTGTGTCCCGCTCCTGTGAAGCGGGCGGCAAAGGGATGGCTGTAGTCGGTGCCGATGGGCGTCCAGGGATAGTCGGCCAGATCGATGTCGGCAATCAGCAGAGCGTCGGGACGCTCAACGGAGGTAGCGGCGTACCAGGCTAGTTCGGCCCCGGTTGAAATCAGGCAGACACCATTGTCGGAGCGCTGTGGTTCGGAGAGTGTCGTGCCGTCCCAGGCCCCCTCGGGCGCTTCGGTCATGGCAACGTCGAAAACCTGTGTGCCAGACGCGTCGTCGTCGATGGTGAAGGTGCCGGAGAAGTGTCGGTAGCCAGGGCAGCCGGCACGGAGGGTGTAAGTGCCGTAGGTGCCCCGATATCGGTCCGGAGCATCAGGATTGATGATGCTGCCGTCTGGACCAGTGAGCGTCATGGACGCTCCGCTCACGGAGCATCGGATTTCGATGGGGAACTCGCGGCGTGGAGTCAGCGGGATTTCGACGGGCGGCAGTGCACCGAAGTATGTCTTGTGCGGCACCGCGGTGAAGTTGGGCGAGCGGCCGGCGATGCGGTCGATGTTACGGTGGTTTCCGATGGGGTCGCCGTAGCCGTTGACCTGGATGACACCGTCGTCGAGGGTGATTGCGGACGTGGCGGAAAGATCGGTGTCAGCGGGAATGTCGACGGTGACGGCCTGGGCCGACGGCACTGAACCGAAGGTGTACTGGCCGGCTCCGAGGATGAGTGACGAGCCATTGGGGATGCCGTTGTAGGTGACATAGGCCGACATGTTGTAGATTCCGGCGAGTTTGTTGGCCGGATGGCGCAGGCCCGAATACTGGATTGTGACGCGGTCGCCGGGCTGGAACACGGAACTGCCGGGTCGCGAAGCGTTTGTTATCTCGCGATGGCAGGGTTTCGCGGTAAGCACCTGGTAGACGGCTCGGCCCGAGGAGTCGGCGAGGCGCACAATCTGACGGCCTTCACGCAGCAGGAGTGTGTATGAGCCGTCCGGATTGGCGGTGACGCCTTCCGTTCCGAAACCGTTGTAGGTGGCCATATGCTCGCCGATTGAGGGATAAGCCATTGTTACGTTGGCGGCGCCGCGTGGTGTGAACGTGTAACGGTAGCCGGGTTCGGTGTCGAGGTAGTAGAACACGTCGTGCTCGGCGTCCACATACTTTCCGGCCAGTTTCTTGGCACCGTCGTTGTAGGCCTCGTTGACGAGCATTTCGGGTTCAACCGCGGAGGGGGTCTGACCGACCGACACGACATATACAGCAGTATTCTCGGGCCAGATGGCGCCCCATATCTCGCCGCCCATGTAGGGTGTCCGTACGCCGGCGGCGGTGTAATAGTTGAGTGCGATGGCGTCGTAGGATACCAGTACGATGGCGGTGCCGGCACCGACCGCCCTGATATCGGCCCAGGCCGATCCGGATTTCTGTGTCACTTCGATGACATTTTCGCCGGTTTTGCCGTCGAGTCCGATGACGGTATAGTGGAAATCAGGCTCCATGAAGTAGTTGTTGGTCTGATTTTCGGTAAGTTGCCATGTGCGCATGGCGTGGGCGGAAAACACATCGCCGGGCTGCAGTTCGAGATGGCCGCGTGGGTTGATGTTGACGAAGATGTCGCCGGTTTCGTAGCCTTCGTTGGCCAGGACCGAATGTTTGATCTGGTCGGGGGCGGCGGCATGAAAATCGGCATCGGTGAACGACAGGTCGGGCGCTTTGTCACCGGAGGCCATCGTGAAGTATCCTGCGTGGGTAAGCGCGCCGGCAAGCGAGGCGCGGTAGTTGTAGACCTGTCCGTCTGCAAGGCTGTATGTGTAGACGGTGTGGTCGCCGTTGTCGCTGACCGATACGGCTGGAACGGGAGTGAAGTCGACAAAGTGGGAGAATTTCACGCCCAGTTCAAGGGAAGTTCCCCGTGGCAGGGAAACCGACAGCGGTGCTGCCTTTGGAATGGCGCAGGATACGTTGACATTCCAGTTGAGCGTGCCCGATTTATAGACATCGGTATATCCCTCGGCGCGGTGTGCGTCGGAAGGCGAGAATGTTGCATAGTAGGTGTGGCCTTCGAGGGCTAGGAAGGTAAGGCGACCGGCATTGATAGAATGTCCGGGCACCATTTGCTGGATGTCGCCTTCGCGTGTCGACACTTTTACGTCGAGCGTGTAGTCGCCTCTGTCGACCGACCAGTCGCGGTTGGTGGCGTAGGCTGTGCAGGTGATTAGTTTGAGTTGCTGCACGTCGGTGCCGTCGTAGTCGGGCGTTGGCTGTGGCTCGGCGACTATTTCGATGACTATGGTGCCGTTGACAGTCGAGCCGTCAGTTGCGTATGCCGTAAGGAGATAATTTCCCGGAGCAGCCTCGAACATGTATCGCAGGCTCTTGTCGGGCGAGCCGATTGTCACCGGCTCGCCGGTCTCCACCGACTGCAGGGTGACAGAAGGCGAAACCTTGTTCACCTCCAGGCACACCTGAGTGGCGTGGGACGCGGCGATGCCGGCGCAAAGGGCTGCGAGAGAGAATATCAGTCTGTTCATCAGTCAGAATTTAGAAGCGGATTTTGCGTACCGAACCGTCGGAATATACCACTATGTTGAGACCGCGGAAGGGTTCCGTAGATGGCATGCCCTGCATGTTGTAGTACATCACCGGTGTGGCGGCAGAATCGCTGATGTCTTCGACTCCTGAAATGTTCTTGATGACGAACGAGGGGAGGACGCCCAGCAGAGCCTTGTGGGAGATGGCCGTGAAGTTGGGCGAGCGTCCGAACTCGGGCGAAACGCTGCGGTGGCTGCCGAAGGGATCGCCGAAGCCGCTGACCTGAATGGCACCGCCGGCGAAGGTGAGGCCGTCCTCGGTGATGACAGCATCTTCGGGCACGGTGAATGTGAATGTCTGGACGCCTTCGGCCGAACCGAACTGATACTGGCTGCGGCCGGCCGAGATGGAGATGCCTTCGGGCAGGTTGCTGTAAGAAATCTGAGCGTTCATATTGTAGATTCCGGCAAGTTTGTTGGCGGGGTGCCGCAGGCCCGAGAAGGTTACTTCAATCTGGTCGCCGGGACGCAGCCGGTTGTCATTTGAGGTGAGGTTTGTGACGGTATGTGAGCAGGCGTGGGCTGTGATTACCTGGTAGGTTGACCAGTTGGCCACACTTACAAGACGGATAATGTTTCGGCCTTCGCGCAGCATGATGTTGTAGGAACCGTCGCCGTTGCTCTCGCAGGGAGTGAATTCGGTGTACCTGACGCCGTTTTCGGTTATGACGGGATTCGAGACCCATACGCCCTCCTTGTCCCTCTTCACATTGTAGGGCTTCACGGTGTAGAGGTAGCCTTCTTCGGTTTCGGGGAAGTAGAAGATATCGTGTTCGGCATCGAGATTGAAGCCTGCGACTTTCTCTGATTCTACGTTGATGTCCTGGTAGAGGGTCATTTCGGGGCGCGAATTCGAGCGCTGTCCTACGGTCACGACATAGGCGGCAGTGTTTTCCGGCCAGATGGCACCCCAGAGGTCGCCGCCAACGAAGGGATGCTCCTGGCCGTTGCGGTCGTAATATTTGGTGCGGATTGCGTCGTAGGTCACAAGTACAATGGCCGTACCATTGCCGACGGCTTTAATGTCGGCCCAGGCAGAACCGGGTTCGTGCGAGATGCTGATGACCGATTCCGAGGGTTCGGTGTCGACCACAGCGGTGCCGGCGGCATTGTTGATGGTTACGTTGTAAGCGGCGAAGTGGAAGTCCGGTTCTATGAAGTTGTTGCTGGTGATTCCGTCGATAATCTGCCACGAACGCATGGCGTGAGCGCGGAACGTATCGCCTTTTGCGAGGCTCAGGTGGCCGCGTTCGTTGACGTTGACGAGAATGTCGCCTGTCTCGTAGCCCTGGTTTGCGGAGAAGTCATGGTTGACGTCTGTGGGTTTGATTTCCGTGTAGGAATTATCGGTGAAATCAAGGGCAGGGAGTGCCTGATGGTTCATCACGAAATATCCGGCCTGCGTCAGGCCTCCCTCGCGCCATGTACGGTAGAAGAAGGTTTCGCCTTCGGGTAGGCGGTAGGTTATGGTCTGTCGGCCGTCTGCGGTTTGTGTGGAAGCAGCCTCAACCGGGGTGAAGTCGACGAAATGGTTGGTCTTGCGTGCAATCTGCAGCGAAGCGTCGGCCGGGAGGTTGAAAGTCATGTCTGCGGACTTGGGGATGGCGACGGATACAGTAGCGTCGAAAGTCAGGGTTCCGTTGCGGTGAACAGCGGCGTAGCCTTCGGCGGCACGGGCCTCAGATGGTACGAATGTGGCGTTGTAAGAGTCACCCTTGAGCGCCAGGAAGTGCTTGCGGCCCTCTGTGGCGCTGTTTCCAAGGGTCACCTTGCGTGGTTCGCCGGCAGCGGAAGTGACGGAGAAATCGATGGTGTAGTCTGTGCCGTAGGTCCAGCCTTCGTTGGTGGCATAGATTGACGGGGCCTGAATGGTGAAAGTCTGCTCTTCGAAACTGTCGGGAACGGTCAGTTCAATCGAACCGGCTTCCTCGCCGTTTTTGTTGTAGGCGACGAGGGTATAATCGCCGTCGAAGATGTCGACACTGTATGTTGTGCCGCTTGCGGCATCTTTAAGTTCAATCTTTTCGCCGCCGTCTTTAGCGATAAGAACTCCGGTCGGTGTGTTGCGGCTCAAGACAAACCTAACGGGAGACTTGTGGGGTTTCACGGCCAGTATATGTGCGGGGAAGACGCCTACGGGGAAGGAATTGATGAGGTTACCTTCGTTGTCCCACTGATAGAGCAAACCTCCCGATTCGTCGCCCGACGTGGCCGCAGCGGCGTCTGTGGCATAGTAGTAGCCTGAGTATGGGTTCTGGTAGATATCGTAAGGATATGCGAAAGTCTTTATGTCGTCGAGCATTGAGCCGGGCATTTCTTCATAAAGGCCTGAGTTGCTGACGTTGCTGCCGTCATTGCCGTCCCAGAATTCCTGCGGGTCAAGTGTGATGTATTTATACTCGTACCCCATCGTTTCATACGAGAACGCGGAGCCTATCGCCAGGAACTTGCCGTCGAGCGTGGCGGTGCTGTAGGTCGAGGCAAAATTCGGGTTGTAGACATAACATTCCTCATCGGGATCCCCGGCAAGGACTTTGTCGCAGTCGATCAGAATCATCGAGGGATAGGTGGTGTAATAGTCGCCTGCCGAATTGGCGAGCAGCCACTTGCCGGACTGGCTCAGACCGCGGTAGAGGTTGATGCGGGTGGTGTCCAGGACACGTTCAACGGTCATTGTCGCGGGATCGACTATCGAGACGGTTGTCTCATATTCATCGTGATTGTTACCGCCGTTAGGGTTTCCGACCGGAGCATATCCGCCGGAGTTGAATACGAACAGTTTGCCGCCGTATATGGCGATGCGGTCCGGTTCCCAGCCAACGGGAGTGTAGGCGATGACTTTGAAAGTCGTGGGGTCGATTTTGGCCACATATCCGCCTTCGTCCCACGATTCTTCCGTCCAGTTGTCGGGGTCGTCGGGGTTGGGGTAGCAGTAAAGGCGCTGGTCGTAGCCAGTGAGATAGAGATATGTGCCGTCGCTGACGAGGAAGCGGCAGTTCGGTGTGGCGCCGTCGCCGGTGTCGCCGTCGAGCAACCTGCCGACCATGTGTCCGGCGGCGTCGATGAACACCACCGTGTGGGAGTAGTTTACAGCAACTGCGAAGAGGTTGTCATTGACCTGGATGATATCGTTGGGAGTGTATCCCAGTTCTTCGCCGTCGTTGACTTCCTCAAACCAGTTGTTGGAAACCATCTTGTCGCCGACAAGGTAATTGATGCTACCGATGCCTCCCGGCCAGATGGCCTCGTTGAGCGATAAGATTTTCTCGCGGGCACCGGCCGGCGAAGCGGCCGCCAGGGCGAGAATCGCGGAAAGTAATAATGATTTGGTTCTCATATTTATGTATTGGGATTATTGTTATTTAGCGATGAATTTTCGGCCTGCCTGAATATATATCTGGCCGGGTATGGTGTGCGAGACCGGTATGCCCTGCAGGTTGTAGATCTTACCGTCGGGAATCTCGTCGGATACTGTGGTGTCGCTGACACCCTGGAAATGTCCGTCGGGTGGCAGCGCGAGGAAATGGGCCGGGTTGATGTACACGCCCCAGGTTCCGACAAGGTGGCCCTGCGGGTCCCATTGATAGAGAGCGCCGCCGGCTATGAACTCACCGGCATCGGTCGCGTACATATATCCGGTGTAAGGGTTTACGTAGATGCCGTAAGGTTGCGTCATCTTCTTGATATCCTCCTTCATCGTTCCGGGCAACGACTCCTCGACGCCGGCCGAGCCGCCAGATGCCATGACGATTGCCGGGTCGATAGTGATATAGTTGAATGTGTACTGCATCGTGTAGTACGAGAAGCGGGAGCCTACGGCAAAGAATTTGCCGTCGCGTGTGGCGGTGCTGTATGTGCTGGCGTATTCCAGCCGGGTGAAGCACTCATTGTCGGGACGACCGTCGAGAGCGGCGTGGCAGTCGAAAACCATGCAGCAGGCCGGCGTGTCGTAATAGTCGCCCGGCGAGTTGATGCACAGATACTGCCCGCTCTGCGACATCTTGCCGTAGAGGTTGATGATGCCGGTGTCGACGGTGCGGACAATCTTCATTGTGGCGGCGTCGATGACCGAGACGGTGGTTTCGTAGTCGTGGTTCTCGTTAAAGGCATAGCCGCCCGTGTTTGCCACGAACAGTTTGCCGTCGTAGAGTGCGATACCTTCCGGTTCCCAGCCCACCTCGACGGCGTCGACAACCTTGAAGGTCGAGACGTCAATTTTGGCCACGTAGCCTCGTGTGAAGGTCTCGAAGTGGTCGCCTACCTTACATTCGTGCCCGTACGAGGAGATGTAGACGTAACGTCCGTCGGAGGCGAGTTTGCGGTTGTTCGGCACGTCTTCGGTTGCGGCTACGGCACGGCCGTCGGGGGTGAGGAACTGCACGATGTTCGACCAGTTGATGGCGATTGCAATCAGATTGTCGTTAATCTGAATGATGTCGTTGGGCGTGTCCCCGAGTTTTATGCCGTTGACTTGGCGGAACCATTCGTTCGAGACTATGCGGCCGTTCTCGAGATAGGTCATGCGGCCGTTGTCGGTCTGCCAGTTGCCCTCGTTGAGCAGGATGATTTTTTCCTGGGCCGAAGCAGTCAGAGCGCTAGCCAGGAAAGCAAGCAACAGAGTAAAATATTTCATAAGATTATATTGAATAAGTGAGAGTGAACGTGAAGTTGCGCCCTGGCATAGGATAGCGGGGTATGTGCTCGTACTGTTCGTCGAGCAGGTCGTTGATTTCAAGCGAGGCCGTCACTCCTCGCC
>CAJJOO010000026.1 GCA_905193395.1 uncultured Porphyromonadaceae bacterium | reverse complement strand
TCGCCGGTTTAACAGGGAGTCACGAACGCCTCCGGATATTGCTTGCAATCGGCTTCTGCGGCGGATTCACCACATTTTCATCCTTCATCGGCGAGGGATTCAGCCTTGTTCAGGCCGGTAATTCCGCAATGGCCGTGATTTACGCCGCCGCAAGCCTGCTGGCCGGATTCCTGTGCCTCTGGGCCGGATATGCCCTAGTCACACGCCTATAAAGACAAAACCGTGCGCCCGGCCACGATTTCTTTATTGCAGTTTTGAACTTATATGGGGAATTTGTAAATTTGTAGCAAAATTCATCATAAACACCCACACATACCTGCGAGAATACTCCCGGAAAGCCTTATGCAACAATACACTCCCGGAAAGCAATATGAATTTGAAGTCAGAGACGAATTCGGAAGCGACGAACCGTTTTTTCGCCTTAAAATTGACGGTGCCCCCGATTTCAGACTCAACAAACTGAAATTCCAGACCGAGCGCCCCCTGCCGAAGACACTCAAATGCCTTGTCAAGAATCTCAGACAGGACGGAACGCCCTTTCTGTCGCACTTCATTCCGCAGTATGTCAACCAGTTGTATGCCGCAGGCAATGCGCGCGGCGAGGAATGGGAATTCAAAGTCATCGAACAGCCCTCAACTGTCAACGGCAATGCCGTGGTCGAGGACAAATTCGGCATCCGTTACAAGGTCAGTCTGCCTGACGGCGAGGCTGCGGCACTCGGCAACACCGTAATCTGCCGTTTCGCCCAGATTCAGTCGCACTACTTCTCGCTGGTTCCGGCACTGCGTTCGCGCCATCTCAGATGGTACAATCCACGAACCCTTCTTGAAGCGGCCGTGCGGGACACGCTTACCGTGCGGCTGATTCTGCTGTACATCGACCGGCTCGACGAATTTGCCGCAGTGCGCGATGAAATAAGTTCCGGCAATCCGAGATGGCCTCTCAGCGCGCTTGCCGCCGCCATGGCCTCGCTCGACGGCTGGGTCCGCAGCGGCTGGCTCAGCGCCGACATTCACAGCGAAAACCTTCTGGCCGCCATCAAGCATCTGGCATTGTATCTCATTGAGGAATCGGACTATCTGGGTACTCTGCCCGCACCGCGCCGCAGGTCAATCCAGCAGGAACTGACCCAGATGACAGAGAGGCTCAAGCCCTATCGCCGGGCATGCAACCTGATGCGAGGCGGTGGCGCGGATACCTTTATCAGCGGCATAGTCGACAGGCTAAAGGCTTCAGGCTATCTCTACCATCCCGAAGTGCAACTGGCCACAATGATGGCAATCATGCGCACCAGGCCCGAACTGACACGCCTCTATCTTGGCGGGATTCTCGAAAGCATCCTGGAATGGGATCTCGGCACCTGGACCGCGGCGCCGTTCCGCAGCGCCTTCATCGGACAGTTTGAAATATATATACGCGAGGCAAGCCGCGACATCGACCGCCTGCCGCAGGCATCGACAGACGAGGCCGTGGACCGTATCGAAAAGACCGTGACGGCAATTGCCTTGCAGATACTTATTGACGGCGGCGAGAACGAATCGTTGCTGCGGCACAACCGCTCGCTGTTCTACCGCTACATATCACTGCTGCGGCCACAGAAAAGCGATGTGTTGCTAGACAAGTCGTTCCTCATGCTCACCGGCGCGAAATTGCCGCTGGAATTCTGTTACGACGACATAAAAGAACTGGCTATGCTACTGACAAAGGCGTCAGTTGCTCCGGATGCGGCACACAACCGCCTGCAATCGGTTTTCGGCGTCGAGATGAACGGTATCGGCATCACAGTCGGGCCCCAGGGCATCGACATCCGCCGTGCAGACGAACGTACCGACGAAAAGGCCCTCCCCTCGGGTATGCTCCAATGGCTGACGCCGACAGTCTCGGTGAAGGGCGTGAAATCCTTACCCGCAAACCGCCTGAACAGTTTCGACGCTCACGCGCGTCTGTGGGTGGATATCGAGAATGCATTGACGCGACCGTCGGATGCCCCGCCCGTGCCGCCGCTTACAAAGCGCATTCCGGACATTGACGATGAAGTCACGATAATAATTGATTCCAAGCGCGTGGGGGGTAATGAACTGATGTGGCGATGCCGGACTGACGACGATGCCTTCGAGGACACCGACGGCGTGATCTATGGCGACGAAATAGCCACTTACCTTTCAACCTCCGACTTCGACCGCAACCAGCATATCCTCTCCACGGCGTTCAGCGATGCCGACGGCAATCCCCTGCGTTTCAAGGCACGCGTCGTTGCCATTGACGAAGACGAAGTGCCGGAATTCTCGCTGCTGGACCTTATTGACGCCCGCATCGGCGATATACTGAATTACAACGACGAGTATGAAGGCGTGGTGACACACGAGACTTCCGTTTCCGACCTGCTGGTGCTGACTTCCGTCGGAATCGGCGTATTCGCTCCCAAAGAGGACGGCTACGGAAAGGGCGATGCGGTCACCGTAAGAATGACCGATATCGGCCAACGCCGCGCCACCATAACCGGCGACATCAACGAACCACGACGCACCGACCGCGCCCGGGCCTTTGTCTCGCTGATGCAAGCCATCGCCGAGACTGAGCCGAGGGAAAATGACGATAACGTCTACGACGACGATACCGAAAGCCTTACACGGGAAGACATCATGCAGTTGGCCCAGATGTTCCGCTTCAAGGCCCTTGCCACAGGCAACCTCATGGAGGCCTACGACTATCTGCGCTTCGGACGACTCCTTGCCATCGCGGCCGGAGATGACGACACGGCCCGGGAACTGGCCACGCACGCTGAATTGCTGAGACTCCACCAGTCCTATGCAGCCAACAGCCGGATTGATTCCGACGCCCTCGAATCCCTGCGTCCCTGCACGGCATCATCGCCGATGCTCGACATCATTTTCCATCGTCTGGAAATCGTTTCATGGATGGGCGACGGCTCTCACGACCAGGAACTATGGGCAACCGTCAATTCGCCCCGCAACGACCTCGAGAGCCGCCTGGCGCGCCTCGTTCTCGGCTTCAATCTCCTCTCCGGCGACGATACAGAAACATACGCCGCGGTGCGCAAAGACCTCAAATCGCAGATTGCCGCCCTGCTGGATGTCAACTTCGACCCGCACGTACCAAAGACTTACGGGTCGGAAAACCAGTTTGTGGAATTCAAATCCAGCATCGTATATCCGGCACGGAAAAACCGTAACGACACCACCGAGGCCGACCCCGAAAAGCAGCAGTTTGTACTTCTGAAGACAATGGCCGGATTCATGAACGCCTCAGGCGGAACGCTATACATTGGCGTAAACAACGCCACCCGCGCCGAAGCCGGCCTGTTTGAAGACTTCGAATATTACAAGCGCCGCAAGGCTCGCATCGGAGCCGTGACCTACGATATACATACGGCAGATAATGTCGTTACGTTCCTCACCAACCTTGTGCGCGACCGCTGGGGCGCCCTCGTCAGCGAAAGCATTCAGATTTCAGTCGACGACGAGGCCCGGCATGATGTAGTCATGGTCAAGGTGCAACCCCGCACGACGCCCGTCCTGCTTGACGGCAAGATTTTTGTGCGCCGCAGCGATTCAACGATTGCTCTCGGCGACGCGGACGCCCGTACTTTCGCCGAGGAACGCATGAAACGACGCAAACAGATTGCGACCTACACCGAAGAGCCCGAACCGGAAACAGCAATCGCCTCAGAGCCGGAAGTGGAAGTCGCCCCGATACCGGCAGCACCCGAACCCGAGCCGTTCAGAATCCCCACGTCGCTCTGGCGCCCGAATATCCTGCACGACGCTGAGGACGGATTCGTGACACCAGAAGGCTATCTGTATTTCGAAGGTCCTGACAGTCTCTATTACTCGCCCGACGACTATTATCTGGAACAGTCGTTGCCGCTTGTTCTGCAATATTCGCCTATGGAAGCAGACAGCGGCTATCTGTTGCTGCTCTATCCCGCGCAACGGGTGCTCAAAGTGCCTATGAGCGAAATTCTCGACAAGGATTCGCGGCGCCCAATGCCGCTGTACAACGGCGATAAACCGATATTCGCCACCATCTGCCTGCCCGGCGACGGCCTCCTCACCATTATTTCGGATTCAAAAGGCAACCTGAGCCGCCGCGTGACTCCGGTCAACGACATTCCTGCCACACACCTGCGCTCAACCCCCGAAAGGCTGCTGCAACTGTCCTGCGACGAGACTGTGGCCGCGGAACTGGTTGCCGCGGAAAGCATAGACCGCTTTGCCGAATCAATGAGCAGTGAACTGTCGGGCCGTCAGATAGGTTATACTCTTAAATGTCGTAAAGACCAGCCGCAGGCCGAGATGGTTATCGCCGAATCCCTGCGGATGGCTACCGCTAACAATTGAAAATAATGGACAAACCGCTATTCTCGATTATTACAGTATGCTACAACGCCGCCGATACCATCGGCAGGACGCTGGAGAGCGTTGCCGCGCAGACATTTCAGAATTATGAACATATAATCGTCGACGGGGCCTCGAAAGACGCGACCGCCGAAATTATCGTGACCGCTCCCGGAGCCTCGCGCCGGAAATTCCGCTCGGAACCCGACCACGGCCTTTACGACGCCATGAACAAGGGCCTGGGCATGGCATGCGGCACGTATCTGGTTTTTCTGAATGCCGGCGATAAATTCCACGGTAGCGACGCCCTCGACCGCCTCGCCGCAGCAGCGCAAACTGCTGCCGGAGACGGCATGAAACCCGGTATACTATACGGGCAGACCGATATCGTCGACGACAGCGGGACCTACCTGAGGCCTAGGCATCTGCGCGCCCCCGAGAATCTGACCCTCGCCGATTTCGGCCGTGGGATGCTGGTCTGCCATCAGGCCTTTGTGCCGCTCAGGCGCATTGCCCCTCTCTATGACACCGATTACCGTTTCTCGGCCGATTACGAATGGTGCATACGCTGCCTTCAGCATTCACGCAAGAATGTCCTGGTCGATGGAACGCTTGTCGACTATCTGGACGGAGGACTCACGACCGCCAACCATCGCGCCTCGCTCAAAGAGCGATACCGCATAATGTGTTACTACTATGGCACCGTACCCACGATACTCCGTCACATCGGATTCATATTCAGGGCACTCCGCCGTAAAATTACAAAACAGACATCTCAGGAATGACCTTATACAACACAACCTTTGCAATAGACCCCGAACTGCGCGACGAATTCATCGCCTGGCTCAGGGACGAATTTATCCCCACGGCAACCGCCGACGGCGAATATTTCGAGTCGGCGCGGCTGTTCACAGTCGACACCCGGCAGCCAGACAGTGAGGCCCTGAGCCTTGCCTTACAGATGGAGACCTCCGAAGTCGACAACATCAACCTGTGGTATGCCGACCATGGCAGCCGGCTCTTCGACCATATAATGAACCGCTGGCCAGGCCGTGCCGTTTTCTTCTCAACAACCCTCACAGGCGTGGAATGAGTGCGGACGAGCGTGTAAAGGACTTCGGCCGTGTTATAATCGGCATTGACCCCGGCACAAATGTGATGGGCTACGGCATTCTCGGCGTGAACGGGCGCAAGGCATCGATGGTTGCCATGGGTGTTGTGCGCCTCGACAAGATTGGCGACCACTACATGCGCCTTCACCGCATTTACGAAAGGACCGTAGAACTCTGCTCGCAGTTTCTGCCCGACGAAATGGCCATCGAGGCTCCGTTTTTCGGCAAGAACGTGCAGTCGATGCTGAAACTGGGACGTGCGCAGGGCGTTGCAATAGCCGCCGCACTCTCACGCCAGGTGCCCATTCACGAATACGAACCGCGAAAAATCAAACAGGCCATCACCGGCAACGGAGCGGCCTCCAAAGAGCAGGTGCGCGAGATGCTGCGGCGCATACTGTCGATTCCCCAGGAGAGTATGCTGCCGGAACTCGATGCCACCGACGCCCTCGGCGCGGCTCTTTGCCATTTCTATGAAAGCGGCAAACCGGCTGTGGCCAAGGCGACTTCATGGAAAGAATTCATAGTTCGGAATCCCGATAAAGTAAAATTATGAAAAGACAAGTGATAATATTGCTGTCGGCCGTTATGGCGACGCTCGCAGCCGACGCGCAGGTGACATTCACCGGCACACGCGTTATCGAGACCAGGCCTGCCGCGTCGACAGGTCTGGCTGCGGTCTACACCCTCGAAAACGCCGGCAACGCAACAATAACATATACTTCCGGCGGCGGCAACGTCGTGTGGCAACGTTACAGCAACATGGGCGGCGGTTATGCCGAGGATGTGACGCCGACACGCGACGGCAACAACTATTCTCTTCCGGCCGGAAACGGCGACATGGGATATATCATCACCGAAGGCGGCCGGCAAACCTGCTTCTGGGTGACGGACTATGCTCATCATGCCTTCGACACCCACACCTTCGCTGTGACAGAAAGCGGCTGCGACCGAGTATACTTCACACCGGACCGTCCGACCGACGAGATAGCCTACTACACCGTGAACGGACGTCGCGAGGTACTGGACCGCGACATTCAACTGAACTATTATACCCTTGAGTACGATGAGGAAAGCAATTCCTACATGCAGATACGGACAACCGAGACCTACGAGGCGCTGGGCTCCACATTCTCGGCTCCCGCGCCATTCTGTGACACCCAGTTCATCCTCACGCCCGACCGCTTTGCACGCCTGTGGGGCCTGAGCGACGAAGTTGCCGGCCCGAACTTCAACACCACGGCCGTGGCCCTCCACTCCTCGGCCGAACAGATTCCCCGCGGGGGCGACAACGAGCAGAAAGTCGAGGCCGAACTCGGCGGCTCGGCACCCTGTGAAATCCGGTTCAGTGCCGCCGTAACGGACGCCGCCGTATTCCGCAGATGGGAAATGTCGCAATATGCCGAATTCCAGGATGTGACATATACCTACGAGCAACTCGACTTCACATACACGTTCCTCGAAGCCGGAACGACCTACGTACGTTTCGTGGCCAATAATGCCGAAGGCACCTGCGAACAGATCGGCGACACATATACCGTCACCGTTGGCGATTCGCGCCTCGAATGTCCCAACGCCTTCTCGCCGGGGGCATCCGAAGGCGTGAATGACGAATGGAAGGTTAGTTACCGCTCGATTGTCTCCTTCGACTGCCGGATATTCAACCGCTGGGGCCAGTGCCTGGCACACCTCACCGACCCGTCGCAGGGCTGGGACGGTCGCCACGGCGGAAAGGTCGTCGGCTCCGGCGTGTATTTCTACGTAATCAAGGCCCGGGGCGCCGACGGCAAGGAATACAATCTTTCGGGCGACATCAATATAATCGGTTCACGCGACAGCGGAGCCGCTGCCGCCCCGGTTGAATAAATTAACATGCCAAAGGGTTGTCGCTGATTCTTTTTTAGTAACTTTGCACAACCTAAGATTGCATAAACATCAGAAATCAATGCTTACATATAAGAATCATCAGAAAGAACTGGTGTTGCCCGAGTACGGACGCAACATCCAGCAGATGGCCGACCACTGCCTCACTATCGAGGACCGCGACGAGCGGACCCGCTGTGCGCGGTCGATTATCGATGCAATGACGATACTGTTTCCCACTCAGGGCGACCAACAGGCCTACCGCCGCAAACTCTGGGACCATCTGGCCATCATGACCGACTTCAAACTCGATGTCGACGTACCCTTTGAATTTACCGACATCCGCACCGTCGCCGCCGAAGGTCCGCAACCTGTGTCAAAAGGCACCTCCGACATCCGTCGCCGCCAATACGGCCACCTGGTGGAATCGCTTCTGGACAAAGTGGTCTCCATGCCCGAAGGCGACGAACGCAACGAACTCACAATGCTGCTCGCCATACAGATGAAGAAACTCCTCACGTCGCTCAATCCCGAGGGAGTAGAGGACGTGAAGGTTTTCAAGGATCTCTACGAGATGAGCAACGGCGCCATAGCCCTTTACGGCGACGAAGTGGTGCTCCCTGACTTCAAGATGCCCGCCGCTCCCTCGAAAAAGAAACGTAAGAAATGATAAGACCCGACAGTCTGACCGAAGTAGGGCGTCTGTTCAAACCCCATGGCGTCAAAGGCGAAATCAGCGCGGAACTGGACGAAGGACTCGAACCCGGCGACCTGCGTTGCATAATCCTTGACATCGAGGGCATTATGGTTCCATTTTTTCTGAAATCCTACCGCCGCCGCGGAAACGGATGGCTCCTGACAATCGACGGCGTTGAAAACGAAGTCGAGGCCGCCATGTATGCCCGTCACGACATTTATGCCCTGACCGACGAACTTCCGGAGGACTTTCAGGATTCCGGCGAAGGAGTTTACCTCAACGACCTCGAAGGCTATACCCTGGTTTCCGACGGAAATACAATCGGCGAAATCACCGGCATTGACGACAGCACAGCCAACATACTGCTGACCGTCAATCACGACGGGCGCGAGATAATGGTGCCCTTCGCCATGGAACTTGTCGAGGACCTGGACCCCGAGAACGAGATAATCGAAATGACTGTGCCTCACGGTATTATTGATTTGAACAACTAAATAAATCAGGATATTATGGAATTTGACGAAAACGATGCTGTCGATTTCATGCGTAATGCCGTCGCCGCGGCACGCGACTGCGACGACAACGAACTGCTGAATATCATTGATATGATATACGACTATCTTGAGCAGAACGGTCTCCTTGAGATAGACGCCGACGATGATGACGACGATGACGTGGATATCGACGAGGTTTCTGCCTACGTCGCCCGTATGCTGAAAAAGGACCGCGGAGCGAAACTGGAGCCGGCCTTGATTCCTTCGCTCGTAGAAGCGTATTTTGACTATGAAACGACTCTGGAATAAAGCCGCGGCACTGGTAATGCTCCTTGCTGCCGGCTGCCTGGTGTCATTCGCCGACGAAAATACAGAACCCGATGCACTTGACCTGAGTGTTTCGGAAAACATGGCCGTGCCGGCCGTACCGCAGAAGGCCAAGGCGTATGTCCGCTCGGCCATGGACCAGGTGCGCCGGCATCTGACAAAAGGCGGCATGTCCGTCACCTCCACGCGCGAGGGTGAAGTGCTGGAAATCACAGTCCCCTGTTCGGAACTGTTCGCGCCATCATCGACCGAACTGAAGCCTGCCGCCGCAACTCTTCTCAAACCCCTTGGCATCATAGTGCGAGATCCGGGACGTTACAAACTGCTCATCACCGTTCACACCGACGATACAGGCGACGACCAGTATGCCGATTCGATAACCGCCGAGCGAGCCAACGCCCTCGACGATTTTCTGTGGACTCTGGCCGGCGAGACTGACACCAATACAATCCCCTACGGACTGGGCCGCGACGAACCCCTAGGGCCCAACAATTCGATTCCGTTGCGTGCAGCAAACCGCCGCGTGGAATTCATCGTGGTGCCGGATAAGGACATGCTCCGCGCCGCCGGTGTAAAAATCAAGTGACAACGCCGCCGCAACGGCAAAAAATTGCTAACTTTGCAATACCAATCAAGAAATCAATCACACAACAATATGGCAATAGAACTTCAACATCTCACCAAGCGATCCGAGAACTATTCG